>CAZRUU010000001.1:0-38588 GCA_964603235.1 uncultured Syntrophaceae bacterium
CAGGTATATCACAAGACCTCGTTTCCATGTAGGTATATTGAAAGCGGGGTCTTGTTTTATCCTATACGCCTATGTGTTATCAGACACCTAGGCCCGTTTCTTCAAGACATGAACATTGCGGGAGACGGTCACATCCACCTTGTCCTTTTCCTTCAAAGGTACATGCTCCCTGGGATCCTGGATGTCCACGATTATTTCCTTGTCATTCCCCAGGACCACGTGACATTTTGCAAGCGCCCCCGAATATATATACCGTCTCAGTGTGCCCTGGATCACGTTCTGTTTAACCGTTCCGTTGGCTGGTGCGATCCTTATTGTTTCCGGTCTGATGACGAGCAACACTTCAGTCCCTGGGGCAAATTCAGTCTGCTCAATATCAATCTCAAGCTTCCCGTATTCAGTTGATACGACAGCTGCATCAGTTTCCTTGATGATGCTGTCGATCTTTGCTGGGAGGAAATTGACGTAACCGACAAAACTCGCGATGAATTCATTGACGGGATGATCGTATATCTCAATGGGAGAACCTACCTGCTGTATATACCCATCTGAGAGTACAACGATCTTGTCGGATATGGCCATTGCCTCATACTGGTCGTGGGTGACAAAGACGGTTGTGATGGACAGTTCCGTCTGAAGCCTCCTGATTTCATCACGCATGAGAACCCGCAGGTTCGCGTCGAGGTTCGATATGGGTTCGTCGAGGAGGAGCACCTTGGGTGAAAAGGCAAGTGCACGGGCAAAGGCGACGCGCTGCTGCTGACCACCGCTCATTTTATCGATCATCCTGTCGTTGTATCCTTCCAGTTGCACCAGCGTCAGGAGTTCATCGACACGTTCCCGGATCTTTTTCTTGTCCCATTTTTTGATCTTCAGTCCGTAGGCAAGATTTTCACCTACCGTCAGATGAGGAAAGAGGGCATAGTTCTGGAAACAGATCCGTGTATCACGAAGATTGGGCGGCAGATTACTGATATCCCTCCCCTCAAGTATGATCTCGCCGGAATCCTGTTCAGTGAATCCTCCGATGACACGTAGAAGAGTGGTCTTTCCGCATCCGCTGGGCCCCACGAACGTTACCAGCTCTCCCTTATTTACCTCAATAGAAATGCCATTCAGGACCTTGTTCTTGCCGAAGGATTTGTGGATATCCTTTACGATCAACATTGGTTGCTCATTCGTACCCATATTATGCAGCGCCTCTCTTTGGTTCTATATTGAGATTTGTAAATTTTGTTAACAGTTTAAGTGTAATCATGCACAGGATAACTATCATGATCATCTTCAAGGTAGTGGCCGACGCAAGGCCTATTTTTCCGTATGCAGCTGCGTCGAATATGGTCACCGCCGCCAGTTCGTAGCCAGGGCTTACAAGGAATACTACCGCGCTGAGGGATACCATTGTTGTCATGAAGGTATAGATAAAACCTGCGATAAAGGCAGGGAACATAATGGGAAGGACTATTCTCCTGAATGTTGTGATGAAGGTTGCCCCCATATCCCATGATGCCTCCTCTATTTCGATATTGATCTGATGAAGCTTGGTGATTCCCGCTTCGACGCCGACGGCAAGAAAACGAAATACGCAGTTGAGGGCCAGTATCATGATTCCTCCCGTCAGTTTCATGGGAGGTGACGCGAAGGCTAGGAGATAGCCAACTCCGAGGACGGTGCCCGGCAAGGCAAATCCCGACAGGGCGATCATCTCGATGAAATTTCTTCCGAAAAATTTTCCACGCACGATAATATAGGCGAGAAGAGTACCGATGATGCCGCCAATGAGCGCGGCGAGAAACGATACTTTTACGCTGTTCCAGATTGCTATGTTGGAGCGGAAATCCATAATATGTCTCCAAACGAATTCATTTTTGACACCCAGAATGTTGACAAACGCGGCCATTATGACCACTAAGAAGCAGATAAATATGGTGAATCCGAAGGTAAAGGTAATGGCAATGAAGGGTACTTTTACGAAGGGACTCATCTTTCGCGGTTCTGAGGCGATGGGCTTGCCTTCGATCGTAGTGAATTTCTTGCCCTTGAGCAGGTAATTATGGGCTATGAAGATCATGATGCATGGCATGATCAACATGACGGAAAGGACGCTACCCATACTGAAATCAGCTTCACCCGTTATCATTGTGTAGGTGTCGGGGGCCAGAAAGGGAACTCTGCCTCCAAGGACAGCGGCATTACCGAACTCCGCGATGGTCATGACAAAAACCAGGAGGGCGGCCTTGAGCAGTCCGGGAGCGAGCAGAGGGAGTGTAATAGTCCTTATGATGTGTCCCTCCGTCGCGCCCATGTCGTAGGCGCTTTCCTCAAGGTTCGGATTCAGCGATTTGATATTATTTTCCAGTATCAGGAATGCCAGGGGTATGAAAGCGAGTGTCTGGGCTATGACAACGCCGTCGAAGCCGTATATCTCCCAGTGAACACCGAAAGTGGTGGTGATCAACCCGACGCGTCCGAAGAGAATAATAAGGGAGAGCGCGAAGAGATATGGCGGTGCAATCAACGGTATCATGGCGACGATCTTGAGAGGTTTACGCAGGGCCATGGGGCCGCGCGTCGTCATGTAGGCGAAACAGAAACCTACGGCCACGCATATAACGGTATTTATCACGCCTAGCCACAGTGTATTCTTCAGAGATTGGAAAAAATACGCATGGGTAAAAAAATTATTGTAGTGTGCGAGGGTAAAACCCCCAGGGCCTTGAAAGCTCTTTACCAGTACGGCGAATATGGGGTAGAGGAGAAAGACGGCGAGTAGCAGAAATAAAAGCAAAGCCAGGATGTTGATAAACTTCGCGTTGAAAAATTCTTTGATACTTTCCCATCCTGTCAGCTCAGCGTGGTATGGTGTTGCCGTTAAAGCCATCCTTCTCCCCTTTGTGTGATAGTTGCCAGTAAATCTCAGATGTTAAAGACAACGGTTATTTGTAGGTGGTCCTGAATTTCGATTTCCAGATATCGTTATTCTTGGGCCTTTCTTTCGCGGCCTTTCCGAGGTCCAGATCGATGTACTTCGGCTGTATTTCTCCGTAGAGCTTGTTCGGCGCCGGACGGGGAGCCATATAGCCAATGTTAGCCATAACAGCGCTAAATTCTTGTTCTGCAAGCGCATCAATTACCTTCTTGCAGAGACTTAATTGTTTTCCCTCTGTAGTACTGAAGATAAACGCAAAGGTTCCGTCATAGCCGATACCCTCTTCTGGGACTCCCCAGACAATCGGATAACCCTGGTCGAGCCTGTTTTTGACGTTTTCATCTGAGGTGATACCCAGCGTGAATTCGCCACGACCAACGAGGTCTGTCGGCGCATTGCCGCTTCTGGTGTAATGATGGATGTTTTTGTCAAGTTTCTGAAGGAAATCCCAACCTCCATCATCGCCATAGAGGGCGAGGAAGGTGAAGCGGATCATGTTTGCCGTTCCGGAGCTGAGGGGTGATGCCATGACGATCTCACCCTTCCACTTGGGATCCAGAAGCTCCTTCCAGCTGGTGGGAAGCTTGAGGCCTTTTTTAGCGAGGATATCCTTATTACCAACGAGCACAAAAGAGAAATTCCCGATGTTGTACCAGTATCCCTTGGGATCGGCGAAAACATTGCTGATTCCCTGCCATTTAGGAGACTTGTAAGACTGGGCCCATTTCTTCTCCGCTGCCATAAAGCACAGGGGAGAACCACAGCCAAGAACCATATCAGCATTGAAATTGGGGGCTTCGGCCTTTACCTTGGCTTCAATTTCACCGAATGACTGAAAAGTCTGCTTAATGTCAATTCCTGTTTTTGCCTTGACGTAGTTTACGATAGCTATGTTGTTGTCGGGTGACGTACCCATGTAGGCGGTTATTTCATCACCAGCGTAAACACTGCCGCCTACTACCATGATTGCAAAAATGACGAGAACTGCCAAAGATATTTTTGTCTTCATAATGTTTCTCCTTTTGAGTGATCATTGGTTATACTTGTTGAGTGATCATTGGTTATACTTGAAACAAGACACCTTTAACCTTATACCCCACCCCCTTTCATTATCCATTTCATACAATATGCTTTTCAAATATAAGTCAAACTAATAATTATTATATTATAGATAACCGATGATTATCGTATCCCCCCAGACGATGAAAGGATAGCTCTGGCCCTCAGGCTAAAACTCGATTTTATTTCGCAGGGATAGCAGAGGTACAGAGAAGAACAGCAATATTCGCCCTTGTGCCTCTATCCATCCCTATAACTCATCGATCACTTCATGTATATAGATCTGACGTTTTTCCAGTTCGGAGAAGACATCCTCCGGATCGAAGGCGAATTCGGGCATTACCGCGCCCGTGCCGTGAGCCCTGCCGCGAGCGATCAACTGGACTCCTATGGACATGGGGATACCTACGCATCTGGTATAGGCCCTGAGTTTTTCCCATCCCTCAACGGAGCCGTCCGATGAAGGGTGCGTATGGGTCAGGATATGCCGGTACTTCTTTCCCGCTTTCGTTCCGACAACCTCGACGTGCAGGGCATATCCGTACAGATCGGTGTTCTGCCCCTCGGGAGCCTGTTGGAGATAACTTCCGATGGCGTCCATGATACCGACTTCGGCGCCGTCCAACCGTATCCTGTCGTTTCTCATAAACCCCCACTCATACAGGGCCTTTACGAGCGCCATGTTCGCAGGGGGCCAAGTGCCGCGAACTTCTATCAGCTCTACCCCCTTGTCTTTGAGATATTCGTAGGCCGTCCTCGTCTCCGAGTGGGGAATGATCCATTGCGGATGAGTCCCGTACGGTTCCGGCAGTTCAATCTCCCGCTCCCTCGCGAATGGGGGCACCTGTATAAATTTTCCGTCTTCGAAGACCACCCTGCCCGGCAGGGCTGGATCGTATTCATAGGTCGTCGTTTCAGTGATAGAGGGAGAAAAGGCGATGGGCCGGAATGCCCCGTGGCTAACACGGACGATTTCAACGGTATCAAGCCTGTCGGCGGCGTATCTGACCATCATGTCGGTGGTTCCCGGTGTCATGCCGAATCCCGGAACATGTATCTCCCCATGCTTTTTGAATATGTCATCGTACTTATATTCTTCCCCGAAGCCGTTGAGGTTGATCCCGCTGCAGCCTGCCCGGGCTATGCATTCCGTGGTGCGGTCATTGAGTTTTATGGTTGTCCCGTCCATAACGATCTCGTACTCTTTAAGGGTATTTATGGTTTCCTCCTTTTCGAGGACGTTAACCCTTACGAAATCTACCCGACTGTCGTTAAGCTCTTCTACGAGAGCGCGACCGGCCTCTTCATTGTAATCACCTATGGTAATTTTTTCGAACTCGGAGAATTCCACCAGATCACGGGCCGCTTCACCGCATATTTTCCCAGCGCCGCCAAGACACAACACGTTCATATTATCCCCCCTTTTTCTCATCAGACATGATTGCAATCCCCGAATGCCAAGGGTTCTTCATCGCTTATGCAGTCTTGATGGATTCGAAGAAAGTTTTTAAACGTGTCATTTCGAACGAATGTGAGAAATCTTTACAATGTAACATTTTAAAGATACAAGATTTCTCTCTGCGATCGAAATGACAAATGATGATAGTTATTCAAACCTCTCCACTTATGTGATTTTAAGTATCTTCAAATATTATATTGGGTAAGTCAAAGGACTAATTATAGGTATTATGATAACCGCAGGTTATGGTTTGGGGACTATACTCCTTGTTCCACTTCACCTATTGTTTCATCAAGGATATCCAGCGCCGTATCCATCTCTTCCTTTGTTATGACAAGGGCCGGCCTCAACGTTATGATGTTTCCCTCTATCGTCTTGAGGGACAGCCCCTTCTCGAGGCATCTGAACATGATGATCTCCGCCTCATCGACGGCCCTCTGCCTGGTTTTTCTGTCGGTAACGAGGTCGATCCCTATATGAAGGCCCACCCCCTTCACGTCTCCGATGAAGGGGTGCCTCTCTTTCATCTCAGACAGCCGATCCAGTGTATAGGCTCCCAGTTCCTCAGCGTGCCGGCACAGATCGTTCTTTTCTATATACTCGATTTCCCCGAGAGCGGCCGCGCAACAGAGGGCGTTCTTTTCATGCGTGTAATGGCCTATGGACCGGTGCTGCAGTGTGTTGTATTCTTCTTTGGCGATAATTCCCGCGAAGGGGAGCAGGCCGCCCCCCATAGACTTCCCCAGCACGAGGATGTCAGGGGTGAGATAATGCTCGCAGGCGAACATCTTCCCTGTCCTACCGAAACCTTCGATTATTTCGTCGAAGATAAGCAAGGCCCCGTATTCATCACACAGGCCTTTCACACCCTCCCAGAATCCCCTGCTCGGCACTACCGGTTTCGCGGAAATCGGCTCACCAATCAGCGCCGCCATCTCCGGCTCTCGCCGTAGCACCAGTTCGATCTGGCGGAGACACTCGGCGTCCACGTCAGATCTATCGGTGAATCCCCACGGGTTCCGGTAATAGTTGGGAAACTCCACATGAAAAGCCCCCGGAACCATAGGACCGAGACCCCCGTGAAAATGTTCTTCACCACCGACACTTGCCGCAGCGAATCCAGCTCCGTGAAAAGAATCCCAGAAAGAGATCGTCTTGAATCTTCCCGTTACCTGTTTCGCGAGCTTCAGTGCCATCTCGATTGCTTCGGACCCCCCCGGGCAGAACAGAGACCTGGAGAGACCCTGGGGAGTGATCTCCGAGAGCTTCTTTGCCAGAGATACTGCCGGTATGTTGGTATATCTCCGAGGACAGAACGTCATCTCCGAGTCCAGTTGTTTTCTGACAGCGGCGATAATATCAGGGTTGTTAAAGCCCGCGTTATGGACACCGTTGCCATGCATATCGATGTAGCTTTTTCCGTCCAGATCTTCTATGCACGCACCGTGGGCCCTGGCCAGCACATTCAGGACAGGCGTGGAAAGATTCTGATGGAGGAAATACCGGTTATCCTCCTCAAACCACTTCCTGGCTTCTACCGACAGATTCCCTTCCCAGTATTTTTCCCTGCCGGGCGTGGTGTTGCTGTCTCCCTGTTCTCTGTTAAAACGAGATTCTTTCATGGTGAGCTTCCCTCCTGCATATAATCATTAAAGGAAAAATGCATTTCTCCTTGTTTTCGATGATAACACCGGGTACATAAACAAAATTGGAAAAATCAAGGGGTATTTTTCCGTTTATATCTTTTTAATATAAGAACAGATGGAATGTACTCTATGCCATGATAGCAACATCATATCAAATATTCCACTTATTAACACTGTTACGCCGTTGATATATCAATTGAACACCAGACCATAATCACACTCGCAAGCGCAGGCATCTCTTGCCAGACAGCTCTCCAACTCGCTCGTTTTGCCAAGAGACAACCTGCTGATGTCACATTCGTCAAAGGCCCCCTTGATTGGTGGATATGTCCGCCCGAAAGCCTCGCCCATTGGCTGAACGCCGGAATGCCTGACTTTAAACGCAAAGAAATATGTGTACGACGGGGCTCCGCCTGGTGGGAACGATTTGATATATTTTTCTGGCACGGTTTTCAAACAATACCGGAACTGGCCCGACCAAAGCAAGTGGTTCGGTGACGATATCGCCTGGGACGGAATCATAAGGCAATACCTCCCCGGCCAAAAGTTACGTTAGATTTCACGAGTTCGTTTAAGGTTATGGGATCGAGTTGTTATCAACATTGAAAGCTCAATTGTGATAGCGCATACCCTGACGAACTTGATCCATAAGCCGTAGCAAAAGGGATGTCCCCTTAATTTCTCCTTATTTTCCATGATAATTCGATTTAAATTAGCAAAGGGGAAGAATCAGGAGAAATCTTATTTCAAGATATTGCAGCTCAATTCGATGAAGCATGGAATGATCGAGATGCGGCTAAAATTGCAGCCCTCCTCACTAAAGATGCTGACTTTGCTTTCCCTGATGGAGTAATATTTTACGCTTTCGTAAAAAGTCAGAATATGAACAATTTTGTCATTCCCATGAAAACGGGAATCTAGTATTTCTAGATAGTCATACGCTTCTGGATTCCCGCCTACGCAGGAATGACAGACTTTTTACAAAGCCATCATATGTTGAGCGCTATCTGGTTTATATGGTCCGTGGGTCTCCTTGAAATCATTAAGAAACTACATGAGCTAAAGATTCTTCCTACAATATTTCATATATATTGATCTGTCCATCAAGCCCCTTGCAGCCGGCAGCTACCCGTTGTGGCCGCAAATATTCAAGAACAAATGTTTCAAACCTTTTCTTCCATTTCTGTCAGGCACGTATCAATAATATCGAGCGCCCTGTCCATCTCTTCCTTTGTAATGATCAGGGGCGGGGTGAGGGTAATGATATTTCCCATAGTCAACTTGAAGCTCAGTCCCTTCGTCAGTGCCCTGTACATCACCTCTTCCGCCTCTTCACAAGCCCTTCTCCTATTACTGCTGTGATTATGTTTATTGTCTTGTTTTTACACGATTAGAATATGGCCCTTTTAATGGCCTCAGATGATTTTTCAATCGATGCCAATGCTTTATTATAATATTTTACTGCGTAACCAGCGTATAAAATATCAATTATAAGCATTTGAGACATCCTCGATATTGGTCCTTCCTGAAAAAAAGGTGACTGTACAGTGGGTGTAAAAAACTTTATGTCAGCGTACCTGGTGATTGGGGATTTTCTATAGCCCGTAATACAGATTGTTGTTGCGCCAGACTTTTTTGCAAATTTCATAGAATTAACGACGGATTTTGTTCTGCCCGAGTTGGCAATTCCTATGGCTACATTATTCTTGCCTAACAACGATGAAGATACAGCTTGTTGTGCCGGATCACTGTATAATATACATTTTTTGCCAACCCTGTAGAATCTGGATATTGCGTTTTGTCCGGCAACAATGGATGCGCCGCCGCAATAGACAGCTATAAAATTGGCCTTTTCGATAGCCGAAACACCTTTTTTGATTTCCGAAGGATTAATTATCTTTTTTGTTTCTCTCAGGATTTCAATATTCCGAAATGTTACTTTGTTGATTATATCTTCAACGGGATCCGTTTTTGTTATGCCATCATAAACAGACTTTTCCCCCAGGTTAATTGTCTCAATACCGTTGGACGATATTCCGGCAAGGGCAATTTTAAACTCTTGAAAACTGTTGAAATCTATTTCTTTTACAAATCGTGTAATTGTAGATTCGGAGACCTTGCACTTTGCAGCGAGTTTCCTGATTTGTAACAGTTTTACCACATCCGGATTGTTTAGTGTGTATATCGCAACTCTTTTTAGAGCCGGATTAAGATAAGATGACCGGCTTCTGATATTCGTCAGTATATTATGTTCACCATCCATTACACCACCCCAACCTGCATTAAGATATCTTTAAATCCTCCACCCGTAACCGTTCAAAACCAACACTCACCGTAAGGCTTTAATGTTTTCTTCATATTTTTATCAAAGTATATATTTAAATCATGTATAAGTCATCTTTTAAAATAAAATTCTTTTCAATAAAGAACTTGACAAAATAAAATATTATTTTCTATACTGAGTTACGTTAAATTATAATTGTTGATATGTTCTTTTTTTCATTGTCATGTTGTTTTTACCATTGAAGGAGATGTGGTGTTGATGAGTGTTTATTTTTTGTGGAGATTTTATAAATATGAATAAAAACAAGGAGGAGGTGACGGGGGAACAAAGAAGATAAGTATTAACCGCAGGTTTACATTAATTTAAGGAGGTAAGATCATGAGGGATCTAAGATTTAAGGTGAAGTTGTTGTGCATAGCTTTAAGTTTAATTTTTGGGATTGCACTGGTCGGAATGACTCTCCAAGAGGCGGATGCAGCAAAGTTTATCAGGATAAAAGGCTCATCCCTCGGAGGTTCATGGTATGCTGGAGGGGCAGCTTGGGCAAAGCTTATTTCTGACAACACAGATTATATTGCCATAAACGTTGCGGCTCCGGGATTGGACAATGAAAGTCTAAAACGCATGGCCCGGAAAGAATGCGAACTTGTTTTTCTGACGGGTCCCGGAGCATATAACGCCTACAAAGGAGTACCACCAACATGGAAAAACCCTCAGGACATACGGGGTCTTTTCGGTTTGTGGCCGGGTGTTATGAATACAGTTGTCATGGCGGACTCCAAGTACAAGACATTGCAGGATCTGAAAGGAGAAAGTATCGCGACCTATGTTCCCGGAGATGTGAATGGCGACCAGGTACTTGCATGCCTCAAGCACCATGGCATCACGGAAGAGAACACAAAGTTTTATAGAATCATGAAGGCCGATGCTTCAAGAATGTTTATTGACGGAAGAGTTGACGCTATAATGTTCTACTTTGGATACGGCCATGCCAATCTGAAGGAAATGTCCGCTTCCCGTAAAATAAGATTCCTATCTCCTGATCCTGAATTGGTAAAAGGTTTCATTAAGGAAAATCCTTTTTACTACCTTGGAGATTTCGGAGAAGAATTTGGTGTGCCAAACGCCAAACAGCTCGTCGGGCCTTATCTTACTGCCTGCAGAGCCGATGCGCCAATTGATTTTGCATATATGGTAACGAAAGTATGGTTTGAAAATCTCGATTGGCTTCAGAAGGTTCTACCGTCAAATATTCCACATATGAATACAAAAGATCCGAGTGCTGGTGTGCCAATCCCACTTCATCCTGGCGCCATAAAATATTTCAAGGAAGTTGGGTTAATGAAATAATGGACGCTATATTGAAAAATCCTGATGTTCCGTGTAGAGAATAAGTATTAGAATCTCAGGATCTTTCAGCTTTGAAGTAAAACCAGTTGCAATAGTGATGCTAATGGGGAAGGTGGCCACGTGAAAATATGTTGAATTCTAATGCACGGAATCTCAAAAAGGATACGGATGCTGAATCAGTTCGAGTATGCGGTGTGGATATTTACAATGACGATGACATTAAAGGCATGCCGAAATTTAAAGGTGTTACAAAGGTAGTAACTTTCTGCATCGGGATACTTGTTAGTTGCTTGTCTATTTACGAAGCGGTATTCGGCAACTTTCAACCAGCTCTTCAAAGACCGTTGCACTTGTTTTTAATGTGTGCGCTGACTCTTATCCTGTATCCCTCCGGTTCCTTCAAATACGGTAGCCTTAAAGAGGGGTTTTTAAACATCATTTTAATCCTTTTTCTCCTTTGGTCCTGTATGTGGGCATTTCTCAACTGGACTCCTCTCTACATCGACCCTTACCCTACGGCTCTTGGCATCGCAATAGGAATACTCTGCATTGCGCTGACATTAGAAGCTACACGTAGGGCAGTCGGTCTTCCGATGGTGCTCATAGCTTTGGTAATGCTCGCCTATTGTTTTACAGGGCCATACATGCCTCGTTTTTTATCGCATCCGGGTTTTTCGCTTAGTAACGTTGTGGTTCATACAGTTGTTGGAACTGAAGGTATGATGGGATTACTGTTAAGCATCAGCGTCAACCAGATTATCTTTTTCATGATGTTTGCGGCTTTTCTGATAGTCTCTAATTCAACTGATCTTTTTATGAATTTGGCAAAAGCAATTGCCGGGGGTTATTCTGGTGGACCTGCCAAGGTAGCTGTCGTGGCCAGTGGCTTTATGGGAATGATATCGGGAAGCGCAAGTGGAAATACGGCTACAACTGGATCAGTTACGATTCCTCTCATGATTTCTATGGGGTTCAAGCGCCATATAGCGGCAGCAATCGAGGCAGTTTCTTCTACGGCAGGTCAGTTCATGCCTCCTATCATGGGGGCATCGGCATTTGTTATCGCCGAATATACGGGCGTAAGTTACTGGGGAGTATGTGTGGCGGCATTTGTTCCATCCGTTATGTATTTCATTGCGATGTTTCTAGTTGTCGATATTGAGGCTAGGATGGGAGGATTAATGGGATTACCTAAATCAGCACTTCCGCCGGTCTGGTATTCCCTTAAAAAAACGCTTCCTCTGCTTTTTCCCCTGGTTGTACTGGTTGTACTTTTGTCTATGCGATACAGTCCCCAATGGGCAATAATAAATTCTCTTGGCGTTCTCATTCTCACATGTATCCCCATTACAACGCAAAGGATGAATTTCAGGAAGATCGCAAGGGCTCTCTCCCTTACCTCAAAAATACTTATTCCCATTGCTACTTCTTGTGCCACATGTGGCTTAATAGTAGGGGTGATGTCATTGACCGGATTAGGCAATCGTTTGTCGTATGGAATTATTACGATAGCACATGGAAACCTTTTGGTGGGGTTGCTATTTACTATGTGTATGTCCATCATTATAGGTATGGGTTTGCCTACACTTGGAGCATATGTTGTTTTAGCTACTCTTGGCGCTCCGGCACTGGCCCAATTGGGCGCTCCTATTATGGGAGCTCATCTGTTTATTTTCTATTTTGCCGCTATCTCAGCAATAACTCCTCCTGTTTGCCTTGCTGCATTTGTGGGTGCCGGAATTGCAGGCGCACCGCCTATGAAGGTTGGCTTTCATGCCGTTCGTATTGGCATGATCAAATACATCATTCCTTACATGTTTGTATTTAGACCGGGATTGATGCTTGACGCATCATTGGGAACCATCGTTCTTAATATTTTTGAACTGTTACTGATTGTGTTTCCCGTTTCTATGCTGGCGCAAAGATTCTGGCTTCAAAAGATCAGTTGGGTCGAGACCCTTCTTCTGATAGGGGCGATATTAATGGTATTTCCGCTATCGTTAAAAACTCTTCCGATTGCCGTGATCCTGGAACTAATTGCAGTAAGCAATCACATTATTCGTCATAGAAAACTGACGAAAAAACAGTTTCAAATTTCTTGAAAAGCAAAGGAGAAAAAAATGAAAAGAAAAAGTTTTTTAATGGTTTTGGTGATAATATTTATGTGTCTTTCCTTCTTTTCTTCATCGGTTATAGCTGCGGTGATGACATACGATGTTACAAACAAGGCAGAGCTTAAAAAGATATCGATGCATATGAAGAAAATAAGGAAAAAGTCAGATCAAATGGCTGTTGTCTTTGAGCTTACAATCAAGAATGTAGATTCGAAGGCAAATCTTTACTCTGTAACAGTTTTTATTCCGGGGGCTGGTGGCGCTCAGAGTTTTGTCCCCTATAAAGGAGACAAAAAGATTGCTCCACAGACCGAGGGGACAGCCTCTATAGGAATAATCTATCCTAAATTTCCTGAAGATGGATATAGCATAAAGATAGAAGCTGTTGAGTCGCGATGACGAGTTAAGTCTGGAAGAGATGGAACCGGTATCCGGGGACTGTAACTTTTATGGTCCCCGGATACATTTGGTATAAATAATTCTGTTAAACAATACGGAAAGAATTTTAATCATGATTGAAAAAATACTTGAAAGAGTCGAAGAGAAGAAAAGTGAAATTGTTGAATTATTGAGGAGAGTTATACAAATTCCAAGCTTAACGGGAGAAGAAGGAGAGGCGCAGGAATTTATAGCTGATTATTTAAAGCAATTGGGATTGCGAGTAGATGTCTGGGAGCCCGATATTGAAGAAATGTTCAATAAATTTCCGAAATCGGCTCAATATCCGTCTCACTGGAAACATGATCTTATCCTGCCTTATGATCGTTTGCCCTCCTACGACGAGTTGATCAAGACGGGAAAGATAAAAATTCTTAACTATAAAAACCGTCCGAATGTTGTAGGAACGCTGCATGGGAAAGGAGGCGGGAAATCTTTACTTTTGAATGGTCACATAGATAATGTAACTGTAGAACCTGAGAGTGATTGGAATTATGATCCTTTCGGTGCCGAGGTTGTAGATGGAAAAATATATGGACGTGGAGCCTCAGATATGAAGGGAGGGCTGGTTGCTTCTCTTGCAGCTATTCAGTGTCTGATTGAAAGTGGTGTTTCTTTAAAGGGTGATGTCATATTTTCCAGTGTGGTAAATGAAGAACACTCCGGGGGCGGTTCGCTTTCAATGGTTTGCAGAGGGATTACCGCAGATGCGGCTATTGTAACCGAACCTTCCGAAAACCAGATATATATTGCTCAGCCAGGAGACTTGTACTGGCAATTGACAGTAAACGGGATTCCCCGATCGCCGGGTGCACGCTGGGAGGGGGAAAAATTAATAGGAGTCAGCGCCATTGAGAAATTGTCACCTGTTCTCCGGGGCCTGTTGAAGCTAGAAGAAGATTTCAACAGGAAAAAACGTGACCCTCTCTATAAAAATATGAATCCTTTTTCATGTGTTATTGGAGAAGTGAATGGCGGAACATATACTACTGTTACGGCGAGTCGATGTATTCTCAGAGGATGTGTGTATTTTAGTCCGGGGCTTGGTTCGGTTAATGAGATTATGGATAAAATCAGAGAGTATGTTGCAGGGGAAACGCAATCGGACCCGTGGTTCAGGGATCATCCTGTGGAGGTGGCATTTTTACGTCATAAAAATGCGGCGAAAATTGATAAAAGTGAACCCATTGTTGATACCGTTTATACTTCTGCCAAAACTGTCAGCGGAAAGAATCCTCTAATTTGTGGAGGACCTTATGGCGCAGACATGGAGCTGTTTGCGAATCTGGGAAAGATTCCAACGATGATTTTTGGACCGGGATCAATTGCCCATGCACATAAGCCTAACGAGCTGATATCTATTGATGAATATATATCCGCCGTAAAAACGCTTGCCCTCAGTATCTATAAGTGGTGCAAATAGAAGTATAGATTTATTTTTTCCAGAAGATGTAGTATTTTTAGGCCTATATTTGCATCCTGTCAGTTTTTATTAAAAATCATCTATTGATGATTGGATGACATTCTACCGAGAAGATATATACATATTCCAGCAATCAGACTGGCTAAAAAGTTTGCAGATATATCTACGGGGAATGTGTGAAGAAGGAATGGCCCTAAGACATGCCAAGCTAATTACGGAAAATCCTAAGATCTTATCGTACTTGGGATTCGTTCTATGGTGTGGGTTTTAGAGCATCGAGAGAAGAACATTGGAGTGACGGAGTCTTGGGAGTTAATCCCGGCACCGTACTCGTCATCGGGGAACGAAAACCCGGAAATCAAACCTTAGCGTCAATATGGTCAAAGGCAAGACAACCTCCTTGTAGGTTGCCTTGCCTTTGAGTACGAACTAACCCGCTGGTGCCCTTTTTTGATCACGACTGAGAGGTCTGCTAGGTAGCCTCAGCGGTCAAATACGATACAACCACCAAACCTCTTTTTTGTCCCTCGGGACAGGGACCAGCTTTTATTCCGGCCTCGCCTTTTTCTACCCCCTTTTTTTTTTCATAAATGCGACAGGACGATAGCCCTTATGATTCAATTTGCCTGAAACAACAATTATATGGTTCGGACAGAAGGATACACGGAGATAACAGCCCTTGCAAAGTTTCCTGTCAAATATCATCTTATTATAATATTTTGTTCTTCCGGTTTTGAATCCTCCATATCCTGTAGCCTGGTCCAGTGTTTCTCCTCACATTAAATTCCAGTTATTGCCTCTGTCCTGATTCGGATACTTTTTTGATGCCGCAAGAAGTGTTCCTCCCTTTATCCATAAAGTAATATACGGTTCAATTTACATTTTGATAGTGCCGAAAATACAAGCCAAAGTAATAATATTTTATATGATAAAAACCGATTTGTTGGCTGCTCTCGGTCAACACGGACCTCGCCATTACCTGCAGAACAATAGCTTTATATTATCAATTACATAAGAAATATTATATTGACTTCAGTATTTCAACATAGGATAATTTTGATTTTAATCTCTGGGAAACTGGAAAAACAAGGAGGAGTTCATGGACGAGCAACACAAATTAGAGGGAGATATAAACATCTCTCCACAACGGGATAAATGGCAGACAGAAAACATAGACAAAAAAACACGGAAGCTTCTGGACGAAGACGAACGCTATTTCCTCAGACAGTCGCTGTCAACCCCATGCCTTAATGCCCTGCAGGCCTGCGAGGGTATTTATATAGAGGATTTGCAGGGACGTCGCTATATTGACTTTCACGGGAATAATCTCCACCAGGTTGGTTTTGCCAACCCGGAGGTTATTTCGGCCATCAAAGATCAGCTCGATAAGCTGCCCTTTTGCCCCAGACGTTACACCAACCAAGTTGCCGTGGACCTGGCCAAAAAGCTGTCACAGATTGCTCCCGGCAATCTTAACAAGGTACTACTGTGCCCGGGAGGCGCAGAGGGCATGGGCATAGCCCTAAAGCTTGCACGTATTGCCACTGGACGTCACAAGACAATCTCCATGTGGGAGTCTTTTCACGGGGCGTCACTGGACACAATATCCATTGGAGGTGAAGCGGTATTTCGTCAGAATATAGGACCACTGATGTCGGGCACCGAACATGCACCACCTCCCGACGCATACCGGCGTTTCTGCGATATCGGGAACCCGGAAGAGTGGGAAATCATGTGCGCAAAGTACGTCGAATATATGCTGGAGAAGGAGGGAGATATTGCCGCTGTTATCTCTGAACCAATTCGCAGTACTCCCTATGTTCCCAATGCGGAATACTGGAAAATCATCCGTCGCGCGTGTGACAAACATGGCGCCTTGCTCATCTTCGACGAAATTCCCCATGCCCTGGGTCGGACGGGCAAGATGTTTACCTGTGAAAACTTTGATGTTGTGCCGGATATACTGGTTATCGGCAAAGGTCTGGGAGGTGGCATATTTCCGATAGCCGCCGTTATCGCGCGCGAGGATCTGGATGTAGCCAGTGACAGGGCTTTGGGTCATTACACCCACGAAAAAAATCCTGTGGCCTGCGCGGCCGCACTTGCCGCCATTAACTATGTTGAAACGCACAAACTGGCGGAACACGCTGCCGAACTCGGTCGATACGCTCTGGAACGAGCGGTCAAAATGATGGAAAAGCACCCGCTGATAGGAGACGTGCGAGGATTGGGCCTGTTCCTGGGAATAGAACTGGTCAAAGATCGCGCTACCCACGAACGGGCACTTGATGAAGCCGAGGAGGTAATGTACAAAGCACTTACAAAGGGCCTGAGTTTCAAGCTGACGATGGGAAATATCATCACGCTCACACCGGCGCTGATCATTACAAGAGAAGAAATGGACAGAGCCCTTGATATTATTGATGAATGTTTGGATGAGATGGAGGGGTAAAAACGGTAAGGGGAAACTTTTACAAAAAAGTTTCCCCTTCACAAACATCCCGGACTTCCATTGAAATCTTTTAAAATCAAAAACTTCCAGAAATGTTGCCGGCTGCGGGATTAGTCTTTAAGATCCCTCAAACTCGCCTTGCCGGCTGATCATCTTTACAGAAGAGCATCAACCGGTACATACTCAAGCCCAAAAGCATCGGCAACACCCTTGTAGGTTACCTTGCCTTTTACCACATTGGCGCCCTGTTTGATTGCCGGATTTTCTCTAAAAGCGCCTTTCCATCCCTTGTTTGCGATTTCCACCGCGTATGGCAAAGTGGCATTAGTAAGGGCCCGTGTCGATGTCATGGATACGGCACCCGGCATATTGGCCACGCAGTAATGAATCACTCCGTCCACGGTGAAAACAGGATCCGTGTGTGTGGTGGGTGTTGATGTCTCGAAGCAACCGCCCTGATCTATGGCGACATCCACCATGACAGAACCTTTTTTCATGGTCTTTAACATGTCCCGGGTCACAAGTTTCGGCGCCTTGGCTCCAGGAATAAGAACTGCCCCCACCACTAAATCAGCTTCCTTTATGAGCTTGCGAATTGTAACCGGTTTTGACATGAGCAGAAAACAGTTTTTCGGCATTACATCGCTCAGATAGCGTAACCGGGGAAGACTGTTGTCTAGAAGGTAAACTTTAGCGCCAAGGCCGCATGCCATCTTTGCGGCATTGGTTCCTACGATTCCGCCTCCAATGATGAGCACGGTGCCCGGATCAACGCCCGGAACTCCGCCCAGTAGAACTCCGGAACCGCCACGTGACATTTCAAGATACCTGGCTCCTTCCTGGACTGACATGCGTCCCGCCACCTCGCTCATGGGATTAAGGAGGGGCAGAGATCCATCTTTCTCCCGTATGGTTTCATAGGCTATGTTCACAGATCCGCTCTGGAGGAGGTATCTGGTCAGTTTTTCATTCGCGGCAAGATGGAGGTACGTGAAGACAATCTGACCATCCCTGATAAATTTATATTCCGACGGTATCGGCTCCTTGACATGCATTACCATTTCTGCGCGTTCGTAGATTTCCGCGGGGGATTCCACTATCTCTGCTCCGGCATTTACGTAAACTTTATCCGTGAATCCGCTCTTTATTCCGGCCCTTTTCCCCACGAGAACGGTATGACCGTTCTGTTTCATCACTTCGACCCCTCCAGGGGTCATCGATACCCTGTTCTCTTCGGCCTTTATTTCTTTGAGAATTCCAACAATCATTGCATACTCCTTCAGGATGGATATGTCTAATCTATAAGAATATTATTAAAGAGCTTCCGGGGCGCATTTCCCGAAGGCAGTCGGTACCAGGGATCACTGAACGGCTAAAATACCATGGAGTTTGTTCCGAGTTCCCGTCAGTTAGTATCTGTTACCAGAACATGGATTCTTCTATTGCCTTTAAGAGTCTTTTTATATCTTCAGGGTAGATGTCGCCAATGTTTCCGATCCTGAACGTATCGAGCTTTGTCACTTTGCCCGGGTAGATAACGAAACCCTTCTCTTTCAGTTTGTCATAGAATTTCTTAAAGTTGTACTTTTCGCTTTCGGGGCTGTAGAAGGATGTAATAATCGGTGACTGGAACTCGTCGGGCAGAAGAGTTTTGAATCCAAGTTTTCTCATTCCTTCGACCAGGATCTTCTGGCTGGTGCTGTATCGCTCGTGCCTCTTTTCAATTCCTCCCTCTTCTTCCAGTTCCAGCATCGCCTGGCAAAATGCCCTTACAACGTGGGTGGGAGAGGTGTACCGCCACTTGCCTCTGTCCGCTTCCATCATCTGCCACTGGTCATAGAGATCAAGGGAGAGCGAGCGGGCGTATCCCTTAATCTTTGTCATTTCCTCTTTCCTGGCGATGATAAAACCAAAGCCCGGAACTCCCTGGATACATTTGTTTGAGCTTCCAACACAGTAGTCGATGTTCAGGTCGGAAATATCCATAGGGACTCCACCGAAACTACTTATGGTGTCGGTAAAGTATACCTTCCCGTATTTTTTTGCTATCTCGCCTATCTTATTTATGGGATTGATCATACCCGTAGTCGTTTCACAGTGTACAACGGCAACGTGAGTTATATCCCTGTCTTCCTTCAGGGTTGATTCAAGCTTTTCCAAGTCGGGCTTTGCCAGTTCCCCGCTGTTATGAACGATGGTGTTTATCTTGAGGGTTTTAGAGATCAGGGCGATCCTGTCTCCGTAGGCGCCGTTTGCGAGAACGAGAAGCTTGCCCTCGGGAGGGATTATGGAACCGATAATCGATTCAACGGAAAAGGTGCCGCTACCCTGCATAAGAGTGATTGTGTATTCTTCAGTTTTCTTCGTGGCCAGTGCGAGGAGCTTTGCCCGCAAATCTTCCACCAAGGTCTTGTAATCATCGTCCCAGGTGCACCAGTCTCTCAGCATAACGGCCTTTACCGTTTTACTCGTCGACAATGGTCCCGGTGTCAAAAGTAAATAGGGATTATCTGGTATGTATTTTGTATCCATTGTATCCATTGTACGCCTCCTTGATTTGATCTTTATGCTGACACCGGTGTAAACGACCCGACCTTCACAACGGGCAGCTATTAAAACGTATGTATTACAAGCCACGTAATATCGTATGAACCCTGAAGCATATTGTGGCTGCTCTTTTATGGTATGAAATCATATCTCTGTAGAAATATAAGTCAAACTAATAATAATCATGGCTATAATGACTCTATGTTATTATGAAAATCCATAGGTCTTCTGTCTACTCTCAGGTATAAGCAAAACAGCTAAGATGCCCAGCGCCGCCAGAAAACTAAGCAGAAAAAAGACTGATGTATATGATCCGAAGGCGTCGATGAGAATACCTGTCAGAAACATGGCGCACATGCTCCCCAGATGTCCCCCTGCCTCAAGAAAGCCGGACGCGGTTCCTGTTAGATCTGGTGAAAGTATGTCCAGTTCCAGCGCGAAGAAAAGAGTCCCTATGGTCTGGTCGAAAAAACCGATGCCTGCTATGAGCATGAGTACGATAATTAAGTTGTCGGAAAGGGCCAGAAGGGCGGTGAATATGAGGATCATGAATAATCCCACCAGAATAACGGGTTTCCTTCTCCCTTTGAGGGTGATGTCCGACAGATAGCCACCCAGGGGTCGCGCTATGATGCCCATAAGGGGATAGATGCTCGCGCAGAGACCGGCCGAAACGACACTGAGGCCGTGGAATTCGTAGAGATACGAGGGGATCCATACGAGGCTGCAGTACGTTATATAGCTATGACAGGAGAATCCCAGGCAGGCCAACCTCGTCGGTCCGTTTGAAATGACGGCAAAGAACCTGTTTTTTCTTTGTAACGATACACCTTCTGGTCTCTCGCTGGGGTTGTACTCCCCGGTAATTATGCCGGAGCTGTCAGGGTGATCGGTTACAAGAAGACGGAAAATGACAAGGCCGGGGACCATGATAAGAGACGATACTATGAATACGATCCTCCAGCCGAATCTGTGGCCGACATACCCTGAGAGCAGATAGGCAAGAACGGTAAAAGCGGAGGTGCAGGTGCAGAATATTCCAAGGGCGCGCCCTCTTTCGGAAGCGGGAAACCAGTCGTTGAGAAGCTTGATGCTCGGGCTGAAACCACAACCCTGTCCAAGACCGTTTACGCTCTGGAGGCCAATGAGGAATCCAAGTCCTGTACCGGCGCTGAAGAGGGCATTTGCTACTAATGATAAAAAGCCGCCGGTGATGATAATCTTTCTGGAACCAAAAATATCGCTCAGATAACCCGCAGGGAGTTGCGCTATGGCATAGAAGGCAAAAAAGGTGGTGCTGATGAGACCGATCTGGGTGTGCGTGAGATGCAGATCCCTCATCATTAAGGGAATAACCGGCGCCAGGTTAAGCCTGTTCAGGTAATAACACCCGTAAACGAGCCAAAGAACAGCCAGGACCTTGTAACGGGGCTGATATTGGAGTTTTGAGAACATTTATATTTTTGTACAAATAAAAACCGGATATGTAAAGCCGAAAATCCCATTCAACCCATCTGCCGACAGAACCAGTTGATTATTATTACTCCGGTAATAATATATGTCAAGGTTGTCTTTCCGGCGAAAGCCGGAATCCAGAATGAATTTGACTGGATGCCGGATCAAGCCCGCCATGACGATTGCTGTTTTTAATCGCCGGAGCAATAATGATCCAGGTGGCAACGGGAACCGATTCCGGCATCTCATAAAGTACGTAACTCTTCGGCATGGTTAGTTATTTGAGTCCAAGAGGCGAAGCAATTCGTTGGAGGCATCCAGCACTGTCTCATATATCCCATGCGCTCCGGAAAAATCACCGTCCATTGTCAGCCTGTTGGGGATTACTATGCATCTGATCCCCGCCGCGATTGCCGCTCTGAGGCCGCGTTCCGAATCCTCTACGATTATGCAACGCTCTTTTTTGAAACCGTTTTTTACGATTGCGGTGAGAAAGGGATCGGGGTCCGGTTTGGAGTGTTCGTAATCCTCACGGGTCAGCACAAAATCAAAATACGGCAGGAGTCCAGTGGCGGCATGAATAATGTCAAAGTGTTCCTTCCGGGAGCTCGTTACCACACCCATAGACACCCTGCCCTGAAGTAAGCGGAGCGTATGCCCGACACCGTCTATCGGTCGAACACCGCTCCGCAGCAGGTTGCTGTAGAGTCGATTACGTTTCTGACGGAGACGATAAATCTTCTCCGCTGTTACACCCCTTTCGGCGGCAAGATCGAAGCAACTACGACCCTGCTTCAGGGAAATCATCTTGAACAGCTTCTCGGTCAGTTCGATCCCCGCCCCGGAGAGGGCCTCTTTCGTTGACTCATAGTATAGCTTTTCCGTGTCGACAAGGACACCGTCATTGTCCCACAAGATCGCTTCCAGCATGTGTATCCGTTGTTTTCCCTAATCCCTGCCCCACTTCTTCAGATACGGGCCTAACAGTTCCTCCTCAGTGGGAACATGATAGTTCTCGATCGGCTGAGCGAGATTAGTATAATTCAGGAATTGCTTCCAGTTGACGTTCTGGCTGGTGATGTTGCCGGCCCATGTGCCGCACCCGAGGGTATCGGTAAATGCATTACCGCTGAACCAGGCGCCGCTGTTTGCCGCGCCGTGAGGCATATTGCAACAGACTCTTCCCACGTTTGCCTTGATGGCGAGTTCCATCATCCTGTCCTGACGAGTGGAGTGGATTGCAATTGAATGTCCTTCGCCACAGAATTTGTGCATCTTTTTCGCTCGTTCAACCATCTCGCTGAAATCCGACCATTTCCATACGGTGAGCACGAGAGATATTTTTTCTCCGGAGAATCTGTCTTCAGGACCGATCTTTTCTCCCATGACCATGAGGCAGCGTGTGCCTTCGGGTATATCTATGCCAGCCATTTTTGCAGGATATTCAACAGGCCTTGCCACACAGTCTCGGTTCAAAACTGTTCCCTCCGGCCACATCCATTTCCGAAGTCTCTCACGTTCTTCCGTGGTGCACAAGTAAGCGCCCTCTGCTTTCAGGCAGCCCATCATCTCGTCGAAGACACTTTCTTCAATGGCTACAGCGTTTTCCGAGGAACATGACGCAGAGTTATTGGCACATTTAGATTTCATAATCTTGTTGGCGGCAGCTTTAAAATCAGCTGTAGAATCCACCATGGATATGACATTACCCGCACCGACCGTCTGTGCTGGTTTTCCGGCTTTATAAACTACCTTGACCAGAGCCTCTCCACCGGTCGCAACAGCATAATCACAACTTGCCATGAGTTGCTGCGTCTTCTCATTAGTGGGCTGCTTGACGCACTGCATCAGGTCTTCAGGAGCACCAATTTTCTTCAGGGCCTTTCTGCCAAGTTCTACAGTCATGTATGAGCTTTTAGGCGTTCTCGGATGGGGAGACACGATCATTGCGTTTCTTGTTTTTAATATACTAAGACCAAGTGCAGTAATAGTTGACTCGGGGTTTGTACAGGGCACCACATTAGCAATAACACCGATCGGCTTGGCCAGAATCTTGAGATTCTTTTCCGGTATATCTTCAACAACACCGCACGTCTTAACACCCTTTTGATCCCAGAGAGTGCCGAGACATTTATCCTTGATCTTGCCTAACTTGTCCTCGTAGCGGCCGATGCCGGATTCATCAACGGAAAGGTGTGCAAGAACCTTTCTGTTCTCCTCTTTCGACCACTCCCAGGCTGCTGCCTGGCACATCTCGTCGACTTTTTCCTGCGGCCAGAATTCGACGATTTCAAAGGCCTTCCGCGCCCTCTTGTACATTTCTTGAATGTTGTCTTCCATGGTATTTCTTACCTCCTCAAAAAAAGATTAAAGATACGGCCGACGGCTCACGCCTTCAGCCGTATCGAGTACGTGACATTGCTACAATGCTGTATGGAATCATCCCCGTATGGAGGAATAACCCATTTTTGTGTTCAATTACTTTTTCCCCTGCTTCTTTAGAGAATCACGGGGGTCAACAACATCTTCAATGATGCGCCAGCCCGTTCCGTACATCTTCTGCTTTTCTTCGAAACCTTTTTTCCATTCTTCGGGTGTCTTATACTCAACAGCAGAAGCAACTTTCTTCCTTTCCTCGAGGGTGGGTATCGACCGATCTTCCGGTCCATCATAGTCCTCTTTCGGGGTAAGGTCTTCACCGAATCTCCGTTGGGGTTCCCTCTCTACTTCCTCACACCAGTGAGCACCAGCCCCGAACGACCTGGTAATCGCCACAATGACCCATGTGGCGTCAGAGGAAAATCCCAGGTCCATCATGATAGCCCCAGTGGCTCCAAGCATATCGAGGTCAACGGGTTTGTCGCTAAGCTTCTGGGCTGCCGCCACTACTTCCTTCATGAAGGCAATGTATTTGCCGGAAACTCCCAGTTTTTCTGCCCGGGCAACAGCCCTCTTGGCGGCCGGATCCTTCAGCATCAAATCGGAGACACCGAGGTGAACCGCGTCAAGATGTTCCTTTGCAAGCAATTCAGCAGCTTCTGTGGTTGTTTTTCCCTCGTTCTCCACCAGGGCGAGATACGTATCGAGCATCTTCCCGAAGGCGTCAAAAGCGCCATATGCGTGGCCAAAGGCGAGTATGGAAGCCCCGCATGCCTGGGTGAGGAGAGTGGTACTGCTTCCCGCGATCCGTGCAATTGCCGCGGGTGAAGACAGACCGTCATCAAGAGAAAGAACCATGAGGTAGTTCAGCATCTGAGTTTCTTCTATAAGGGGAATCCGTGCCTGGAAGTCAACGAAGATAATATCGGGAAGCCCGTATCCCGATTCAACCAGTTCGGTGGTGTCATAGCCCCTTGTCACAATACGGTGAACGTTTTTGTAGGCAACCTCGGAAACCCACTGGAAAGGATCCCGCTTCTTGTCCTGAGGAACAGTGCCCCGCTCCCTCTTTGAATAATCAAAATTTAACCTTGGATCATCTAAGTTACCTATAACACCCATTTTTTCCACCCTCCTTCCTCTTTCTGTTTCTTAGCGTATTCCTGTCTCTCTGCCTGGCTTGGGACTTCTCTGTCCTCGGGGCCCACGTATTTTATCATGGACAAATCGAGCATCTGTACCATAGGTTCCCTTTTCGACGCGGCCCAGGCGCGGCCTTTTTTCATCTGATAGAGGGCATGAGCTGCACAGCTGTATCCCCTGGTGACGCATCCGATACACCAGGCGGCATTGGGTGCGAACCCTATCTCGGCAAGGGCGGTATTCCCCGCTCCGATCATATTGACAGCTACATAGGATTTACCCTCTCTTTTCCTCCGCGCATTGAAGTGCTTCTCTATCGACCTTTGAAGTTCCAGGTACACACCGTTTATACCCAGCTGTTCGTGCTTGATATGCGTCGGCTCGGCCCGGGGGTCCCCATCGAGATGCTGTGGCTGTCCCATGCCCATAACGGCGAAACCGGCATCCATGTGCTCATCAACGAGAATCTTGCCCATTTCCTCCAGGGATATGCCCTCCACACGGGCACGTTCGATGTACTTATGCATCATGTATCCGTGGGCAGCTCCCGGTCCATGGGCACTGCCAAAGGTCGAGACGGCGGCCGCGGCTGCGGCCGTAATACTGGGTCTTCCACTGATTACCCCGAAGGCTGATGCCGCAGAGGGCGACATGGAATGTTCCAGGAATTCTCCCATTTCATATTCGAGCATTTTTTCCTCTTCCTCGGTGGGAAGCCTCTGCTGAAACAGGACAAACATAGCGTCGCAAAAGGTATATCCGGCCTCTGCCAGATCGCTTACGTTATAGCCACGTAAGACGGTCTTTTCTTCTGTCTTGTAGGAAATTGATGTCTTCCTGCGGAAGAATGGTTCTCTATTCATATCTACTCCTCCTTCTATGGTTTTTTTCTTTTCTCAAGCATCAGAGGCAAACAGACCTCTGTACTTCTGATTTTAACTGTCTGTAATATATATATTTAAGCACGTATATGCTCCCATACCCTGAACCGTTCTTGCCGGTCCGGACACGATGATGGTAAGTTAAAGAAGCCTCATATATAAATCAAGTCAATAATAATCATGATATTCATTACTGTTTGTTATGATCTCATTGGCTTACCCCTATGAAAATTACTCCCAGCGCAATGATGACAGAACCCGTCATCTTCTGCATGACATGCTGTTCTTTGAGCCATACAAGACCGTAAATCGTAGACAATACGATACTCACTTCTCGGACTGCGACGACGTAACTCACTTTGCTTATACGAAACGCAAAGAGCACCATCATATAAGTCAGGAGCACAACAACTCCCAGGGCAAGTATATTGTTTCTATTACAGCGCCATTCCTTTTTCAGTGCCTCTCTTTTTTTTGTCAACACGAAGGGCGTCAACAGCACCACGACAATCAGCAGCATGATATATATATACAACGGCGGCTCCACAAAACCCACGCCTACCTTATCGACGAGTGAATAGCCTGCAATCGTAAGGCCCGTCATGATCGCCCAGGCTGACGCGCTATCCTTCACTGCGTGAAAAGGTTCTACGAAAGAATTGAATGCAAAGGATCTCAGGTGAATCACGTATATCCCTAACACAATCAGCGCGATACCAAGGGCCCCCAGCGGATAAATTTTTTCGTGCAGAAACAATACGGCCAGCAGCGGCACCAAAAGCGGTCCCGCGCCCCTGGAAATAGGATATACCAGCGAGAGATCGCCACGCTCGTAGGCACCACTCATAAAAGTGAAATATAAAAGATGCAGCAGTCCCGTTGCAATGATACACAGCCATCCTTCCATTGCAATGTCAGCGCGAACCCAATAATAGAAAAACATTGGTGAATAAAAGACAAGCGACACAAGCAAGAAAGACCAGATGTAGGTAAGTTTATCGAGACTTTTTTTCAGAAAGAAATTCCACCCGGAATGCAAAAAAGCCGCCATTATCACTATCAAAAGAGCAACGTCACTCACCTTAAAATCCCTGCACTTCCGAGCGGTTTTATCTGCACTGAATCAAGAATCCCTTCGTGGTACACCATGAGACACACTCTGCTTTTCACATAATGACGGCGACTCTTATCGCTTCGCCCGATTCCGCAATTCTCAACCCTTCGTTGATATCGTCCAGACTTACCCTGTGCGTGACAATTTCACTGAAGGGAAAATCCTTATGTCGCGCCTCGAGGAACTCGAGTCCCGCTTTTAAATGTTTTGCATCATAATTATGAATGCCTCTGAGAGTAAGTCTCCTGAAAACGAGGTCTCCGGCATCATAGGAAAAATCGGCACCATTGAAAACACACCCTACTTCAACATACCGTCCTCCGATCCGAAGACATTTGAGGCCGAGACCGATGAGACCCGGTACACCCGCCACTTCCATGGCGCAATCGACTCCATGATCGTCTGTAAGACTTTTAATCGCATCGACGACTTCATCTTCTCTCATATTCCGTACATTTATCGTATCAGTAGCACCGAACCGTTTTATAAAATCCAACCGGTGCTCCAATATATCGGTAACAATAATTTTTCTGCATCCGTAATGCGATGCCAGCGCGGCGGCATAAAATCCAAGCGCTCCAGCTCCCTGGATTAGTACGTTCTCAAAGGGTTTGACTTCGCCCGCCTCCCATCCAGCCACCACGGTTGCAAGGGCGCAGTTTGCCGGCGCCACTTCTTCGTCCGTGAGGTTTTCCGGAATCTTGAAGACGCAGGTGCCGGGTGTAATATAACAGTATTCGGCAAAACCGCCTTTGAAATGTGGAGAATCCGCACAACTGTCGTGACCGTACTTTTTCAGGTTTCGGCATTTCATGGGCAGGCCTTTATCACGGCAATAATAACATTTTCCGCAGTTGTCCATAATCGTCCACGTGATCCGGTCACCGATCTGTAGCGGCTTGTCCGCGGTGTCATGCGTCACCCCCTTGCCGAATTCTACAATCGTTCCGACTATTTCATGGCCGAGAATAATAGGAACAGGCGCGGGCCTGTGGCCCAGCCATGAATGAACGTCGGAGCCGCAGATGGTGCAGCAGGTTATCTTAACAAGGATACATCCCTTTTCTACCTCAGGTAAGGGATATTCTATGAATTCAAGATCCTTTTTCTGGGCCGTCATCACAGCGGCTCTTGCCATCTTGGTCATTTTGATACCTCAATAAACAGATGATAAATAGTCAGGTCGGCCAGATTGCGGCCGACTTAAAACAGGATTGTCAGCATCCCCACCCAATCTCTGCTGTCCTGAAGAGTAACACTCCCTCTGAATCGCACTCCGCCATCATTCTCTCAATCGAACAGAAGACCGGGAAGCCAGAGCGCAATCTGCGGAAAGAAATAAATCAAAGCCACGCCCACGACTTGCAGAGCCATGAACGGCATCATTCCCTTATAGATATCCATGAGTGACCACTCCGGCATAATTCCCTTGATATAGTAGGCCGATAAAGCCACCGGAGGGGAGAGCCAGCATGTCTGCAGCACGACGGCCAGCAGAATGCAAAACCATAACATATTGATATCCATCCCCATGAGAACCGGAATAAAGATAGGTATAATGATCACCACGATGGGAACCCACTCCAGGGGCCAGCCCAGGATAAAACAGACTATCAGGATGCCGGCCAGAAAAACCCAGTTGGGCAAATTCCAGGAAAGGAGAGTGTTGGCGATGAAGGCCGGCGTTCCCATCGAGGAAAAAACCACTCCCATGAATGTGGAAGCCGCGAGAAGAACCATCACCATGCTCGTCGTTTCGGCAGTGCGGAAGACGGCTTCCTTCACGAGCTTTAAGTTCAGTCTCCCGTTCAGCCATGTTACTATCAAGGCCCCAAGGCATCCGAGGGCCGCCCCTTCTGTGGGTGTGGCAATTCCTGATATAATGCTCCCCAGTGTCGCCAGGATGAGGACTG
This sequence comes from uncultured Syntrophaceae bacterium, assembly GCA_964603235.1. Classification (GTDB taxonomy): domain Bacteria; phylum Desulfobacterota; class Syntrophia; order Syntrophales; family UBA2210; genus UBA2210. Next base: position 28,587 of record CAZRUU010000001.1, read on the forward strand.
TCGGGGGCAGAAGTCCCAGAAAAAACTCACGAGCCTTGTAACTTGCGGCTACGTCGAGTTCCTCATCGGACAGAGGCGGACCCAGCTCCGGGTTGATCATGACCCTGATCATCGTGTATACGACGTACATGCTCGCGAGCATGATCCCTGGCAGGATCGCTGCGGAAAACAGCCGGGCCACGGAAACCTGCATCACCGGTCCCATGACCACTAGCATAATGCTGGGCGGTATCAGGATCCCCAGCGTTCCGCCGGCGCAAATACTTCCGGCGCTGAGCGAGGGGTTGTAATTGGCCTTGTTCATGACGGGAGCGGCCATCACTCCGATGATGGTGACGGCGGCGCCCACAATCCCCGTTGCCGCCGCGAACAAAGTTGCCGAAAAGATGGTCCCTATGTACAATGAGCCCTTGAGCCGGCCGGAAATGAGAAGAAGAGATCTGAAGAGACGTTCCATCAGTCCCGCCTTCTCGAGTATATAGCCCATAAAGGTAAAAAGCGCCACAGCCGCGAGAACCGTATCTGTCATCGTGTCGAACCAGGTAAGAGTCATAAGGTAGAACACCTTAGTGCCTAACCCGATAAAACCGAATGCCATGCCGAGTGCGATCAGCGTGAAAGAAATGGGGAATCCCACACAGATAAAGACGAATAGAGCCACCAAAAGTATTAAACCGTATATTTCCAAACTCATTTATTCCTCCTACTACATGTCGTTTCCATGCATTCAAAAAGTTCCGCCGTTCCCTGAATCAACAGAAGAGTCAAGGGCAATGCTGTACCAGGGTGGATAACGGATTCATGTAATCTCAGTGGGTTCCTCTTCCCGGTGGCGAGTATCCTCCCCCGTCCGTAAAAACTTTATCGATTTGAGAAGTTCCGAGATCCCCTGGAGAAACAGCAGGGTGCCACCTAAGGGAATTGTCGATTTGTACCAGTATGCCGGGGGCCTCCACGTCGTCATCAGCTCTTCCCTCAAGGCCCAGGAACCGGCAGCATACTCCATGCTCAGCCAGACGAACATCGCTATCCCGGGTAGAAAGAGGAAGACATAGCAAAACACGTCAACCCAGCACTGCGTCCGTGGTTTCCAATTTTGATAAAGAAAATCAGTCCGGATATGTTTCCCCATGTAGAGAGTCATGGCTGCAGCAAGCCAATAATGAGTCCCGTAGCACATGGTAGATATATCAATAGCCCATAACGTTGGGCGGTACGTATAACGGATAAAGACCTCCCAGACCAGCGCGCCCGCCATCGGGAGGATAAGCCAAGCAGCGGTTTTCCCTGTCCATATGCTGATCTGATCGATCACTTTGGTGATCCGATCCATATTTTTCATAGCTTCAGTCTCCACAATCTCGCGATGGCCCAGCCCTGAGCCATCGCTCCTTGTTGAAATGGTAGTTTTTCTAACGCTCTCTCGGCATCTTCACCCACAATATCTTACCCGGCCAACCTTTCCCGACAATATCCGGGAAGGGTTGGCCCAAGCAAGATGTTTGTGGCGATCAGACCCGCCATGCGACGCATTCGCCGCTTTTATAAGCGCTTATTTTTTGATCTCCGCAGCTCCGGCGATCAACTGCCCCAGCTTGTTGGTCTCTTTGGTGAAAGGGACCACCAGAGTGGCATATTTGCGCTGTGAATCGAGGACCTTTTTAAAGAACGGTTCTTTCGCCTCGATTTTACCGAGCACTCTTTTCGCTGATTTAATGAAGGCCTCCGAATACCCGGGAGGCGCGTCGAACACATTGACGCCCTTTTCCTCGATCAGTATCTTCAGGGCCTTGGAATTCTCTTCAATAAAGAACATCAAACCATCGATGATCGACTTTGAGGTTGCACAGGTGATGATCGCCTGGAGATCCGGGGGCAGTGCACGCCATGCCTCGCCGTTGATTATAATATCCTGGATGCCGATCGCCTGGTGGAGCCCCTGAAGGGAGTAGTTCTTACACACGTCATAGAGCCCCATCTTCAGGTCACTGGACGTATTGATCCACTCCCCACCATCGAGAAGACCCCTCTCCAACGCGGGGATGATCTCGGCTCCATGCATATTCACCGGGATACCGCCCATATCCTTCAGGACATCCGACGACAGGCCCGAAGACATGCGGTATCTCTTTTTCAGGTAATCTTTGAGCGTCTTGGGCTGCACCCGGGACCACCCGAAGGCCTCAGGTCCGTCCGGCGCGATCATGAAGGGCATGACGTCCGCACCGAGGATCTTAGTGTAATATTCCAGGTAGAGATCCCTTCCTTCCCCTTGCAGGTACCAGGAAAGATGGTTGAACATGTCAAGCCCGCTTCCTGCACCGCCAAGCGGGGAGCTGAAGAGACTACCGGCCGGGTTTTTCCCCATCGTGTAATGGGTCCAAAACTGTCCGCACTGGATGATCCCCTTGTCGACAGCGTCCAAAAGTTGAAAGGGTTTCACGATGGCTCCACTCGCGAGGACTTCGATCTTCAGTCTCCCTGCCGACATCTTATCAATGTCGTCAGCCATTCTGTTCAGCAACACAATTTGAGGGGCCCCTGCTGGGTGTGAGCTTTGCATCTTCCACTTGATCTGTGCCGCATGCGCTGACACTGTAAGACCGGAAATGCTCAAGGTCAAAGCGCAGGCAACAACCACTGCCAACGAAACACCTAAAATTTTTCTTTTCATGGTCTTCCTCCTTAGTACGTTAGGTTAGTAGTTCAACTAATTTTAAAATCCCAACTATATTCTACCACTTGTCGCTCTTTGTTCCCTCCTTTCTCTTCGTATTTGATATGATTTTGAGAAAATCCCTTACTATCGGATATTGGTTTGGCAGGACAGCATGTCTTTCCAGGTATCCTTAACGATATTGCCGTCTCTCGATCCGAATCATTTTACTGTTTCTTTTTTTTAGACTTCATTTCCTCATAGGTCCTGTTTAAAAGCCGTATTACGTCATAATCCGTGTCTTGCATGCTCACGCACTTTTCGGCCTTGACATTGTCAAGCCACGCCTGGCATGTGGGCTCTTCATGGATGGTAAGAAATGCCTGCCTGATTTTTTCTCTCAAGTCCGGAGGGAGGTCCATCCTGTACGCAAAGGGATCCTGGGGAATCGTTGCGGACCACCAGATGTAATTGAAATCCTCTTTTTTCACGACGTTGCGCTCTACAACGTTGTCGAATCGATGGCTGGCGACAAATGCGCAGTCTATCTTGCCGTCATAAACCGCCATGATGGAAAGATCATGTCCCCCTGAATAGACTACCTTCTTGAAATACTCCTCCAGGGGCATTCCGATCTCTTTTGCGAAAACCACCCGGGGCACCAGATTTCCCGACGTGCTTTCAGGATCAGTCAGAACGATAGTCGCTCCCTTTATGGATTCAACCGATGTATATTTGCTGCCCTTTTTTGTTATGATGACGGCCTGGTATCCCGGGCCGCTTTTGCTGATATATCCCTGTTTCTTCTTGTAGGTGGCGAATACCACTATGTTGGGATCTTTTTCGTGGGCAATCACGTATGAAAATGGTCCGTGAACGGCGACATCCACCCACCCATTAACCTGCGCTTCCACAACGCTGGAATAGGAGGCGGGCATATAGAAATTTATTTTTTTCCCGGTGCATTTTGAAAGATAGTCTATAAGAGGCTTATAGATGTTAAGTTCCTGGATGGTTTCCTCGGTGGGGATGATGGAAAATGTGAGAACCTCAGGATTCTTCAACCTGTCATCCGCAGAGAGACAGCCTGCCCCTGAGAGGATGAGACATGCCGATGCAAAGAAGGCGACCACTAATCTTGAGATTATTATTTTCTTCACAATGCCAACCTTACTGCGCTTGTAACTAATCAATTTATAAGGATACTTTTCACTCCCGCAGTGCGAATAACAACTAGTATTGTTGCCATCTGTAATTGTAATAACATGGGGGAAACTCCGTTAAGTTTCCTGAGACACTCCTTATCAGGGTACATAAATAACCTTCAGCTCCGTCCTGTAGATCCTGCCCGTTGAGCGGTCCCTCGCGCTTATCGAAAGGACGTTGTCTCCCGGTTGCAGATCTACCCCGTGAATCCGCCAGTTAACGGTCCCCTCTGCTATACCGCTCCCCCCCCCTGTTGTTAATCCAGTATAGTGCGTCAATGTCACTGAAGGTCAGTCCGGCAAGCTCGATGGGCGATGTTTTCAGGATCTTCCCATCGCCCACAAACTGGGGTTCGGTGATTACGATCTCGGGTAACTTCCGGTCTTCTTCCTTCAGCACACCGCTTCCTCTCAAGTCTCCCTTCATTTCTGTGTAGCCGGAAAGAGCAAAACTTGAGGCTATAAGGATTATAATAAAAGATAAAAAATACTTTTTCATTTGGTATATTGTTTTTTCCTTTGTCGGAATCGGTTGCCTGTTAAATCTACTGAGGGTATCGTACTTCCTGAAGGGATATAACCGAGTAGAAAAACCCTTCTTTAGTATAATAAGTTATACAGCGAAAACGGATGAAGACAATAGCATGATATACTCATTTACACATGAGTAAAAATACCTATCAAATGAGCGTCTTAGCCGCTAATTGAGATATAGTTTTTGCTGATGGCGTATTTTACCAGTTCTGAGATGTTCTTGAGATTCAGCTTTTTCATTATATTTGCGCGGTGATTTTCTACTGTTCGAGTGCTTATACACAGCATACCTGCGATTTCTTTGTTCTTTTTACCTTCGGCGATGAATTTTATGATCTCCCTTTCACGAGAGGTAAGGATTTCAAAATCGTGACGGCTATTTCCCCTGCACATCTGAACGAAATTATCGGCAAGATCATTTGCAAGGATGGGGGAAATGAAAACGCCCCCTTCCCGGATCTTTTCTATCGCCATATACAATTCGGTGTCGGCATCTTCTTTCAGGAGGTAACCCTCGGCACCTGCTGAAATGCAATGGTACAGATAGTCCCTTCCCTTATGCATGGTCAGGATGAGAATTTTTGTATTGGGGTTCGACATTTTTATTTCGCGCGTGGCTTCGATTCCCCGTATGTTCGGCATGGATATATCAAGAATAACCATGTGGGGAGTTATCTTTTTTAACAGGTGAAGAAGTTCCAGGCCGTCGCTTGCCTCTCCTATAACTGTCACATCGTCCAGTTCCTCAAGTATCTTCCGTATTCCCTGACGGAACATCTTATGGTCGTCGGCCAGTATGATGTTGTAGCGTTCCATTACTGATTGACCTCCCTGTCTATGGGAGCAGAAAATGTTATTTCGGTTCCCATGCCTTCCCTGCTCTTTATATTGAAGAATGAACCCAGCATCCTCGAGCGTTCCTGCATGGCTGCCAAACCAATCCCTTCTCTTGATGAATATTTACCGGAACGTTTCTTGGTCTTAAAGCCCTTTCCGTTGTCTTTTACCGTAAAGAAGATCGATCCACCGATATTTTTTATAATGACGGATACGCGGCTTGCCTCGGCGTGTTTCTCAATATTCGTGAGGATTTCCTGAAAGACCCTGTAAATAATAATCTGCTTCTCGGAAGAGAAAAAGTCATCGATCTCTTCGATATCAATGTCCGCATCGATAGTACAATATTTCATGAAGTCGTCAACGAGTCGCTGTATTGCCGCTGAGAGCCCGATGTCTTCGAGTATCGAGGGGCTGAGGTCATGCGAAAGCCTCCGCACGTTTTCGATAACAGAGCGAATATACGCGAGCATCTCGTCGCATTCCGTTATTAATTTTGTCTGGTCCCCGCTTAGGTTTCTTCTTATGAAGCTGATCTGCATTTTTAACAGAGACAGGGACTGTCCGAGATCATCGTGAAGTTCGTAAGAAAGCTTTCTTCTCTCCTTTTCCTGAGCCGTAAGGATATGTGATGAGAGGACGCGCAGTTCGTTTCTGGAATCTATAAGGGCGTCTTCTGTTTTTTTATGTTCATCAATTTCCGTCAGCAACTGGACGTTCGCCTTTGACAGATCGGTCGTCCTTTCCTTTACCCGCTTTTCCAGTTCACGATGAGCTTCCTGAAGGACCATCTCACTTTTCTTACGTTCGATGATATCCCTGGCGACGCATACTATTCCCTGAATATCACCTCCGTCTTGCTTCATCACCGCACCTGAAAAGAGAACGGGTATCCTTTTCCCATCCTTTGTGAGATAGGTCTTCTCCATATTGACGACGGCATCCGTTGACACCAGTTTGCTAATTACCGAATCACCCGTTGACGCCTCTTCCGGGATTATTTCCTGTATCGATTTCCCGACGAGTTCATCTCGTTCATATCCAAGAAGATTGAGTGCTGATTGATTGACCTTTATGATTTTTCCATCAGGATCGATAACAATGAGAGTGTCGAGCATGGACTTGATTATATTATCCACGTATGATTTTGAGACAGTAGTCCTGCTCAGATTATGTGCCATCTCATTAAACGCGTTTCCCAGTACACCAACTTCACCCGAGGAGGTGATATCTATCTGGGTATCCAGTTGCCCTCGGCCTATATCAAGCGCCGCTGTGGCCAGTCTGTTTATGGGTCTTGAAACGGATCGGGAAATCCAGTATCCCATAATGACCACGGTAAATATTGTGCCCATGGTCAAGAGGATTATCATGATTGTGGCATTGGGAATGGATTCATCTATGATTTTTGAGAGGTGTACCTCCATCTCCTCCATGGTTTTTTCCCTATATCTGTTGATGACGGGATATATGTTCTTTCTGTAATGTGGCTCAAGGGTTTTTCTGAAAAAATCATAGGCCTGGTTCGGCACTTTATCTGAAAGATTGATAAAGTGCGACAGGTACTTCCAATGGTAATAGAAATCTCGTTTGCGGAGGCTGACCCATTTCTGGAGGTCTTCATCACTAATATTGTCAATATAGTCGGGTCTGCGGATGTCTCCTTCCCCTACCGGTGACATGTCGGTCAGGTTCGGTTCTATGGTGGCTGAAAGAAAATGTTCCAGTCTCTGCACATTCGATTTGATATTCTTTTGTTCCCGGTCAAAAACATCCCTGTGCTGGCTCTTGTCCGGAAATGTGTATATGATTCTGTATTTCTTGTTTACCAGGTCCTGAACGGATTCCTGACATCTTTCCATAACGAGAAGTACTTCGTCCGACGCCCCCGACTCAACGAGTGAATATTTATCCAGTTTTACAACCTTGAGTTTGATGTCGTTGTATATCTTAATATAGAGACAGCCGGCACAGATTATCATTACGGACATAATCAAATATCCGAGCATTAATTTATGACTTATTTTCATACCGCCACGCTTTGCCTGAAAATATGTACCGCTCTTTTTTTACTTTTTCACAGCATCCCGCACAATTGACCATCTAAAACCTGGTTTAACGAACTACCCCGCCGCAAGCAGCAGGGTATCTATAAAAGCAATGAACGCCCCAAGGAGCGGGGAATATAATCCTGCTGTGATTTAAATATCGCAAACGTCTCCATTTATCTAATACATTTTTGCTGAAACCACAAGATACGGTTTTCCAGGAAAGGTATGAAAAGCTATTCTGTAAATTTTCATTGTAAACTGACCCGGTTTTTTCATGATAATTGACACTATCCAGCTGGGAATCACATAGAAAATGAGATATTACTTGTCATGAGATTTTTAGTTTGATATTAGAGGGCAAATTGAAGTTGGGATTTTTTGTATGCTGGTTATCGGTGGATTCGGCCTTCTGGATTTAATTCACCCCGCTTAACCTGATCAGGATCAAGTGGTTAATATATATGGAAACTTTTCGCTGGCTGTGGGACGGGGGTGCGCTTAACAATCTAATGGCGGGGGCCCCCACCCTTCTCCTTCTGGTTTTAATCATCATCTGCATAGTGATCCTTTCCAAAGGCGCTGACTGGATGGTGGACGGCGTTGTCGGATTGGCAACGCGAACCGGCCTTCCCAAAATCGTAATTGGCGCGACCATCATTTCTCTCGGCACCACGATGCCGGAAGCTTTTGTGTCCGTCATGGCAGCATGGATGGGAAATCCGGGACTTGCTCTGGGCAATGGCGTCGGTTCTATCATTGCCGACACCGGTTTGATCCTCGGCCTTTCCTGCATACTGGCGCCCATTCCGGTAAATCGATTTATCCTCAACAGGACAGGCTGGGTACAGGTGGGAGCTGCCACGCTGCTTGTCATTATCTCCATCTACGCCCTCGCTTCAACGGCGGGGGAACCGGTGCTGCATCGATCGGTGGGGATCTTCTTCCTGATACTCCTCGCGGTTTATATGTACATGACCTACCGGTGGTCCAGACAGGACCCGGCCTCGATCGAAGAAAACCAGAGTGATGAGAAAATTGCCAATACAGGCACCTGCCTGGGAATGGTTGCCGGAGGGTTGTTTCTGATAATTGCCGGGGCACGTTTACTGGTCCCGGGGGCGGCTCAAATCGCGCTGCGAATCGGCGTACCCGATGATGTCATAGCCGCCACTATGGTTGCTCTGGGCACTTCATTACCGGAGCTTATGACAGCCCTGGCATCCATCCGAAAGGGTCACCCGGAGATCATGGTCGGGAATATCGTGGGGGCCGATGTGCTCAACTGTCTTTTCGTCATAGGGGCCGCGTCAGCGGTTCGGCCACTGTCCATACCGCCGAACTTCTTCGCATTCCATTTTCCCGCCATGCTCATCATTCTTTACTCATTCAGGACCTTTATCTTTATGAACAAAGGAGGATGGTTCAAAAAATGGCAGGGGGTATGGTTGCTGGGTGTGTATGTGATCTACATAGTACTCCAGTATGCCTTCAACATCGAGATGCTCGGATAGTATCCAGCCTTACAGCATGACCATTCCTTCATACATACTTTTCGTGAAGGATTTCATCTAATCCTTCACGATCCATCTTTACCTCAAGGGATAGATAATCCATAATATCCTGTGCAGTTATGCCGTCTTCGCTTTCATATTCCGTGGCGAGGTCACCCGAGACTCCATGAGCGAATAATGTCGGAACGGGAACTTGCCGCAGCTTTCGACGTCAGCCACACTTCGGTAAGGGAGACACTCAACAGGCTCACAGCTATGGGATTCCTCGAACAGAAGCAGGGACGTGGCACCTTTGTCTCCCTCCCCGCACCCGAGGAAAAAAATGCGCTCGTTGTAGCAATGAAAGGGAAAGCTCTGCCCATCCAAGATCTGTTTGAGGTACGGATTGGGCTTGAATGTAACGCAACCTATCTCGCCGCTGAGAGGGCAACCGAAAAAGACATTTACCTCCTGGAACAGAGCATAACGACACTGAAACAATCAACTGAAGAGGGGATAATGAATGCGGAAGCAGATGTGTCTTTCCACATGGCAATCGCATATGTCACGAACAACTCGCTCCATATCCAGATAATGAGGGATTTATACGATTACCTTTCGATCGGAATCAAGGAAAATTAATACCATCTGCTCGAAGGATCCAACGAAATGAAAGAGATTGTCAAGCAGCACGCTCGGATTGCTGCTCTGATAAAAAAACGCGATCGGGAACATGCGTTTCGAGCCATGTACAATCATCTCCGTTTTGTCCGGGATTTTGTCAAGGACAAAAAAAGCATTGCATAGCACCCATACCTACTGGCCAGTACCTCTACGGGGTCATACCGTAGCGAACCACGGCGTTTTCGTAAAGATCTTCCCCTCTTGTGTTGTTTATAACAATCAGAGGGAAATCTTTTATTTCAAGGCGCATGATTGATTCAGGCCCAAGATCCTCATAGGCAATAATGTCGGCTTTCTTTATACATCCAGCCATCAGGGCGGCAATTCCTCCCATAGCTCCGAAATACACGGCCTTATATTTCATGATGGCAGTTCTGCCCTCGGCAGAACGTTTCCCCTTTCCTATCATTCCCTTGATTCCCGCCTCCATCAGCATGGGGGCGAACGCGTCCATCCGGTAACTGGTCGTCGGCCCTATGGAGCCTATGATCCGACCGGGGCCCGGCGGTGTGGGGGCCGCGTAAAAGATCGTCTCGCCGTCGAGT
>CAZRUU010000002.1:0-26925 GCA_964603235.1 uncultured Syntrophaceae bacterium
CTCCACTCTGGAAGCGAGACATGATGGAGTGCTTAAGCTTGCTAATATCAATGTGGCTGTAAACAAGGATAATGAAACCGTTGTTATGAGCAAGAAAGGGGAGATTCATGTTCTGGATGAAGAGGGAAGAAATCGGGGTAAGTATCCTGTTCCCTATGGGGCTCATCTAAAGGTTGTTGAAGGACATGATATAAAGGCAGGGACCCTGATTGCACAATGGGACCCCTATTCGATTCCAATTCTTTCCGAGGTTGATGGAACCATAAAGTTTGGAGATATTGTTGACGGGAAAACAATGCAGGAGCAGGTTGACGAGGTTACCGGTCTTTCGAGGAGGGTGATTGTAGAATACAGGTCTGCCGATTTGCGCCCCAGGGTTTCGATAAAGGACAGGGATGGAAAGACAGCCAGAGTTTCTGGAACACACAAAATAGCGCGGCACTTGCTATCCGTGGGATCAAACATTGGTGTTTCAGAAGGTGATGAGATAAAGGCAGGCGACATTATCGCTAGGATCCCCAGAGAAACCACAAAAACGAAAGATATTACGGGGGGCCTCCCGCGTGTTGCAGAGCTCTTTGAGGCCAGAAAACCTAAAGAGTATGCTGTGGTAACCGAGATAGACGGGGAAATTTCTTACGGTGACGATGCCAAAGGAAAGAGAAAGATAATTGTAACGCCTGATTTGGGAGACCCGAAGGAATATTTGATTGCAAGGGGAAAGCATATCAGTGTGCAGGAGGGTGACAGGGTTGTAGCCGGTCAGGCTCTGATGGATGGATTGAGTAATCCTCATGACATGCTCAGCATAAAGGGCGAGAAAGCACTGGCGAGTTATATGGTCGACGAGGTACAGGAAGTTTATAGATTGCAGGGAGTCAAGATAAACGACAAACACATAGAGATTATAGTGCGACAGATGCTCAAAAAGGTAAAAGTGACAGATTCCGGTGACACATCTTTCCTCGTGAATGAGCAGGTGGATAAGAACCGTTTTGAAGAGGAGAACGCGAAGGCAGTTCAAGAGGAGCGGGAGCCTGCTACAGGTGTGCCGGTGCTTCTCGGCATTACAAAGGCATCGCTTAATACAGACAGTTTCATATCTGCAGCGTCTTTCCAGGAAACAACTCGCGTGCTTACAGAAGCAGCTCTGTCTGGAAAGGTTGATCATTTAAGAGGCCTCAAGGAGAATGTGATTATGGGTAGGTTGATTCCTGCCGGGACGGGCCTTCCCATGTATAAGAAACTGGGAATATACGTTGAGGATGCAATCCCGGGTTCTGGAGATCAACAAATAAATGAAGAAGATATTGAGAAAAACCTTGACACTCAAGTTGCGAATTGATACAAACCGCTACTTTGTTGCACGTCACTTTCTGAAGATGTAGCGAGAAGATTTTGTGGAGGGAAAATGCCGACGATAAACCAATTGATACGCAAGGGGAGATCAAAATTAAAGAAGAAAGCTTCGGCTCCGGCTCTTGCCAGTTGCCCCCAGAGAAGAGGGGTTTGTGTCAGGGTGTATACTACTACACCCAAGAAGCCGAATTCAGCCCTGAGAAAAGTGGCCAGAGTTCGCCTTACCAGCGGTTACGAGGTTACCTCATATATACCGGGAATAGGGCATAATCTTCAGGAACATTCTGTTGTTCTTGTAAGAGGTGGCAGAGTTAAGGATCTTCCCGGAGTGAGATATCATGTAGTAAGGGGTTCTCTTGATGCCGTAGGAGTTCAGGATAGAAAACAGGGCAGGTCGAAATACGGCTCCAAAAAACCTAAGTAGACGGGAATAGATATATGTCGAGGAGAAGAGAAGTAACAAAAAGAAAAATACTGGCTGACCCGAAGTATGATAGTGTCTTGGTTGCCAGGTTTATTAATAATCTTCTGAAAAAGGGAAAGAAAAGCGTTGCTGAGTCTATACTATACGGTTCCTTTGACATTATAGAAAATAAAGTAAAGGAATCACCGCTTGAGGTTTTCGAGAAGGCTATGGATAATGTAAGGCCTGTTCTTGAGGTAAAATCAAAGCGGATAGGTGGCGCCACATATCAAGTGCCTACAGAGGTATTGCCGGACAGGAGGATAGCTCTTGCGATCAGATGGTTGATAGGGAATGCCCATTCACGTACCGGTAAGAGCATGATGGAGAAATTAGCAGTCGAATTCATGGACGCGGCCGCAGGCAGGGGGGCGTCTGTTAAGAAGAGAGAAGACACCCACAAAATGGCTGAGGCGAACAAGGCGTTTGCCCATTACAGGTTTTAGGATTCAATATTCGGGAGTAAACAGAAAAGTTATTAAAACAGGTAATCAATTAACCATTTTTAATTAAAGGAGGTAATGGTTATGGCAAAGAAAAAATTTGAAAGAACTAAACCGCATTTGAATATCGGAACCATTGGACATGTGGATCACGGCAAAACTACATTGACTGCGGCTATAACAAAGCATCTGGCCACTAAGGGTTTTGCCGAATATATGCCTTTTGATTCAATTGACAACGCCCCTGAGGAGAAGGAAAGGGGTGTTACCATAAATATCGCCCATGTTGAGTATGAGACAGAAAAGAGACATTATGCCCATGTCGATTGTCCAGGGCATGCTGATTACATAAAGAACATGATATCGGGTGCCGCTCATATGGATGGCACCATACTGGTAGTGGCGGCTTCAGATGGCCCCATGCCGCAGACCAGAGAGCACATACTCCTAGCCAGGCAGGTTCAGGTGCCATATGTTATTGTTTACATGAATAAAGTTGATCTAGTGGATGATCCCGAACTTCTCGATCTTGTTGAGCTTGAGCTGAGAGAACTCCTTACGGATTATAATTTTCCGGGTGATGATATTCCGATTATAAGGGGATCGGCCTTGAAGGCCCTTGAAAGTGATGATCCTAATTCTGATGATGCTAAAAGCATTTGGGAATTGCTGGATGCGGTTGATTCTTATATCCCCGAACCTGTCAGAGACCTTGATAAACCTTTTCTTATGCCTGTCGGTGATGTATTTACTATTTCCGGGCGTGGAACAGTTGTTACAGGCCGGGTTGACAGGGGCGTTGTCAAGACAGGTGAGGAGGTTGAAATAGTTGGTATCAGGCCCACCTCTAAAACAGTATGTACCGGTGTGGAAATGTTCCGCAAGACCCTCGATGAGGGTAGAGCCGGTGACGATGTTGGCCTTCTTTTGAGAGGCATAAAACGGGAAGATGTTGAAAGAGGACAGGTTGTCGCAAAGCCTGGTTCAATTACCCCTCATACCAAGTTTAAAGCGCAGGTCTATGTGCTTACGAAAGAGGAGGGCGGAAGGCATACACCTTTCTTCAACGGTTATCGTCCGCAGTTTTATTTCAGGACAACGGATGTGACGGGAATTGCCACTCTTCCGGAAGGCATTGAAATGGTAATGCCCGGTGATAATGTGGAAATAGTGGCTGAGCTGATAACTCCCATAGCCATGGAGGATCAGTTGAGATTTGCTATTCGTGAGGGCGGCAGGACTGTTGGAGCCGGTGTCGTCAGCGAAATTATAGAATAGAGAATGGATCTGGTAAATAATTAGATGGAAAATCAAAAGATAAGAATTCGTCTCAAGGCCTATGATTATAAGTTGCTCGACAGATCGGCACAGGACATTGTGGAGACTGCGAAGCGAACGGGAGCGCGTGTTGCGGGTCCAATTCCTCTTCCAACTGTGATAAACAAGTATTGTGTAAACAGGTCCCCCAATGTTGATAAAAAGTCCAGAGAGCAATTTGAAATCAGGACGCATAAGAGACTTATAGATATTATTGAGCCGACGCAGGCGACGGTTGACACGTTAATGAAGCTTGACCTTTCAGCCGGCGTTGACGTAGAGATAAAATTGTAGGCTTGGTGAATATACTGAGGAGATGATTTTTTAGACTTCATCTCCTCATTTTTTGCCAAAAAAGTATAGGGAAAGTCGTAGATGTCATGAAAAAGGGACTGATAGGCAAAAAGTTGGGTATGACGCAGATATTCTGGGATGACGGTTCTGTTATTCCTGTTACTGCCATTGAGGCTGGACCCTGTGTTGTCATACAGAAGAAGACCAGTGAAGTGGACGGATACGATGCGCTACAACTCGGGTTTGACCAGGCAAAAGAAAAGAGGGTCAATAAACCACTCAAGGGGCATTTTAAAAAAGCCGATAAGGGATATTTCAGAGTTCTCAGGGAATTCAGGCTGGAATCCACCGATGATTACGAGGTGGGATCGGAACTCAAGGCTGATCTCTTCAAGGTGGGCGACTATATTGATGTGGTCGGGACAACCAGAGGCCGAGGTTTTGCGGGTGTGATCAAGAGGCATGGGTTCGCTGGCGGGCCTTCAGGCCACGGCTCAATGTTTCACCGGGCGCCCGGTTCTATAGGATCTAGTGCGTGGCCTTCCAGAGTTTTCAAGGGGAAGAAGATGCCTGGCCATATGGGTGATAAAAGACAGGCCGTTCAAAATCTGATGGTGGTTGGTATTCGTCCGGAACAGAACATTATTCTGGTGAAGGGCGCAGTCCCCAGCAGCAAGAACGGTATCGTTCTCATTAAGGACGCTATTAAAATATAAGGATATTGAGTGGTAAAAATGCCGGTTTTGAATGTATATGATATAGAGAAAACCAAAATAGCCGAGTTGGAGCTCAGTGATCGTGTTTTTGGCACCGACGTTAATGAGCATATTCTTTATGAAGTTGTCAAGATGCAGCTTGCGTGCAGAAGACAGGGCAGTGCTTCCACAAAGGGCAGAAGTGATGTGCGCGGAGGTGGTCGTAAACCGTGGCGCCAGAAAGGGACGGGAAGAGCAAGAGCCGGCACGAACAGATCTCCCCTCTGGAGAGGTGGTGGGATTGTGTTTGGCCCTAAGCCCAGAGATTATTCTTACAAAGTTCCGAAAAAGGTAAGAAGAGCTGCGCTGAAATCTGCTCTGAGTATGAAGGTTAAAGAGGACAAGGTGATAATCCTCAGGGATTTTCCCATGGACGAGATAAAGACAAAAAGATTTAAAGAAGTTCTTGACAGGTTTGAGCTTGGGAAGACTCTCTTTGTACTGGATGAGAAGGATGTAATACTGGAAAAATCTTCTAGAAATATCAAAGATATAAAGATGATGCGATCAGAGGGCATCAATGTGTATGATCTGCTCAAGTATGACAATCTTGTTCTCTTGGAACCCTCTGTGAAAAAGATAGAAGGGGCGTTGTTGTCATAATGGATATATATTCCGTCATAAGAAAACCGCTTGTTACAGAGAAAAGCACCATTGCCAGGGATGAAGAAAATAAACATGTTTTCGAGGTGGATCGAAGGGCGACCAAGATAGAGATACGTAATGCAGTGGAAAAGATATTCAAGGTTAAGGTGGTAAATGTTCACACCATGAATATGGCCGGCAAAAAGAAAAGACTGGGGAAAATAACCGGTAGAAAACGTAGCTGGAAAAAGGCCGTAATCACACTCGCTCCCGGTGGCTCGATCGAGGTTTATGAGGGAGCATAGGAAAAAGGGGTTTTGGAAAAGAAATGGCACTGAAAACTTATAAACCAACATCGCCGGGCAGACGATTTCAGACTGGGTTCACCTTTGAGGAAATAACGAAATCTGAACCCGAGAAAAGTCTTGTGAAGCCGCTGAAGAAAACGGGGGGCCGGAACAACCTGGGGCGGATGACAAGTAGGCATATCGGCGGCGGTCATAAGAGGAAATTCAGGGTTATAGACTTCAGGCGCGATAAGACGGATATTCCTGCTAAAGTGGCGGCTATTGAGTATGACCCGAATCGATCCTCAAGGATAGCGCTTCTCAATTATGTGGATGGGGAAAAAAGATATATACTTGCTCCGCTGGGTATTGAAGTTGGTGATACTGTTATTAGCGGCGAGAAAGAGGATATAAAGACAGGTAACACTATCCCCCTGAGAAACATACCTTTAGGTTCTCTGATTCATAATCTTGAGCTTAAAATGGGTAAAGGCGGGCAGCTGATTCGTAGTGCTGGTTCCAGTGGCCAGCTTATGGCAAAAGAAGGCTCTTATGCCCAGGTTCGGTTGCCTTCGGGGGAAGTCCGAAAAATTCTGATGGGGTGCAAGGCTACAATAGGACAAGTTGGTAACATTGAGCACGAGAACTTAAGCATCGGAAAAGCAGGACGGACAAGGTGGCTGGGTAAGCGGCCCAAGGTTCGGGGAGTGGTTATGAACCCTGTTGATCATCCAATGGGTGGTGGTGAGGGCAAGTCGTCCGGCGGCAGGCATCCCTGTACCCCGTGGGGAGTTCCCACTAAGGGTTATAAGACAAGGAAGAACAGAAATTCTGATAAATATATCGTGAAGAAAAGAGGGTAGAGTGTGTCGCGTTCAATAAAAAAAGGTCCTTATATTAATGAGAAGCTTCTCAAGAAAGTGCGGTCGGCGGAGGCTGGGGGGGGTAGAGCGGTCATAAAAACATGGTCCCGTCGTTCCATGATTGCCCCCGAGCTTGTAGGCCATACATTCGCGATACATAATGGGAAAAAGTTTATACCAGTGTATGTGACTGAAGAAATGGTTGGGCATAAACTGGGTGAATTTGCGCCAACGAGGACATTTTACAGTCATGCGGGAGACAGAAAAACAAGGCTGAAAACAAGATAAACAAGGTCAGCATGTGGAGTTTTGCAATAGATGGAAACTAAAGCAATTGCTAAGTATGTTCGGATATCACCGCAGAAAGCAAGATTGGTGGTTGATCTGATAAGAGGAAAGAAGGCCGGGGAAGCGGATGTTACGCTCGGCTTTACACATAAAAAGGCTGCGGGTATTGTCCGGAAGGTCTTGAAATCCGCGATGGCTAATGCGGCACAGAATCCCAACATGGATGAGAATATACTTTACGTAAGAGAGATATTTGTAGATCAGGGCCCTACGCTGAAAAGATGGAGAGCAAGGGCACAGGGAAGAGCGACCCCCATAAAGAAAAGAACAAGTCATATAACGGTCGTGCTTGGTGAAGGGTAATCTGTAAGGAGGTGAAGGTTTGGGACAAAAAGTAAATCCTATTGGGTTCAGGCTGGGTATTAATAAGACTTGGAGCTCAAAGTGGTTCGCGCAACGAAACTACAGTGAGTTGCTCCATGAAGATATACGGGTCAGAAAACATATAAAGGACAAATTTTTTCATGCAGGTATATCTAGGATAGAGATTGAAAGGGCCTCTGACAAGGCCAAAATCAACATCTATACTGCGCGTCCTGGCATTATAATCGGGAGAAAAGGAACAGAAATAGAGAAGGTAAAGAAAGACCTCGAGAGGATCATGACGGGGGATATCATCATAAATATACTGGAGGTACGCAGGCCGGAGACAGATGCTCAGCTTGTAGCTGAAAACATTGCCTTACAGCTTGTGAGAAGGGTAAGTTTCAGGCGGGCTATGAAGAGAGGCGTTACCACAGCCATGAAGTTTGGCGTCAAGGGCATCAGAGTGGCCTGCGCGGGGAGATTAGGCGGCGCGGAAATGGCCAGGAAAGAATGGTATAGAGAGGGTAGAGTTCCACTCCATACATTACGGGCGGATATCGATTATGGTTTTGCCGAGGCCCGTACGACCTATGGAATCATAGGCGTCAAAGTCTTGATATTTAATGGCGAGGTTTTGCCGGACAAGAAAGGCAGCCTGAACCCCCAGGGATAGGATTGTTATGTTAGCACCGAAAAGAGTAAAATATAGGAAGTTGCACAAAGGTCGTGTAAAAGGCCGGGCACATAAGGGCGCCAAAGTGGACTTCGGTGAATATGGACTTCAGGCAATGGAGAATGGTTGGGTCACGGCACGGCAGATCGAATCGGCCCGTGTTGCGATAACCCGCCATGTGAAGCGTGGTGGTAAGATATGGATACGCATTTTTCCCCATAAGTCGGTAACAAAAAAACCGGCAGAAACTCGTATGGGAAAGGGGAAAGGGTCTCCTGAAGAGTGGGTTGCCGTAGTCAAAAAGGGCATGGTTCTCTATGAAATGGAGGGAATTTCGAAAGATGTTGCCCGTGAGGCATTGAGGTTGGCATCGCACAAACTTCCTGTGGCGACCAGATTTCTTTCCAGGGAGATATTTGATGAAAATTAAAGAAGTTAGAGACCTCAGCGTTGATGAGTTAAAAGAGAAGGAAAAGAGTTTCATTGAAGAGCTCTTCAGGCTTCGCGTTAGATTTGCAACTGGGCAACTGGAGTCTCCCTCTGTAATAAAGAGTGTGAAGAGGGATGTGGCTCGTGTAAAGACCATTCTCAGGGAAAAGGGAGACCCCACATAATATGAGTAACAGTGGCAACAAGAGAAACATACAAGGGATGGTGGTAAGTGACAAAATGGATAAGACGGTCGTCGTCCTGACGGAACGGCTGGTTAAACATCCCAGATTTCACAAATATATAAAAAGACACGTTAAATACAAGGCCCATGACAGTGAAAACAGCTGTGGAATGGGCGATAAGGTACTGATTGTTGAGTCACGCCCTTTCAGCAAAGAGAAGCGGTGGCGGGTGAGTGAGATACTGGAAAAGGCGAAATAATAGGATTGAAGCGGCGGGGTTTTTGTTATGATACAGATGCAAACCTTTTTAAGGGTAGCGGACAATTCTGGAGCTAAAAAGGTCTGTTGTATAAAGGTTCTTGGTGGTTCGAAGAGAAGATACGCGCGCGTTGGAGATGTTATCGTAGTTTCTGTAAAGGAGGCTATTCCCAATTCGAAGGTGAAAAAGGGAGACGTGCTGAAGGCTGTTATTGTGAGGACGAGAAAGGAAATCGGCCGTAGCGACGGTTCGTATCTCAAGTTTGACGAGAATTCCGCTGTCCTGATCAATGATCAGCTTGAGCCGCTTGGCACAAGAATATTCGGGCCGGTTGCCAGGGAACTTAGGGCAAAACAGTTTATGAAGATAGTTTCTCTTGCCCCGGAAGTGATATAAGAGATTGGAATCCACCGCATATGGACTTCGCAACCTGTTAATTCTTGAATAAAATTAAAGATAACTTTGGGGGGAGTATCCCGCTAAAGCGGTTACATAGTATTGGAGATGCAGCGAATGTATATAAAGAAAAATGATACAGTAAAGGTAATAGCCGGCAGAGAGAAAGGAAAAACCGGCAAAGTGCTCACTGTGATCAGAGACAAAAACCGCGTTGTAATCGAAAAGGTGAACCTGATAAAAAAACACCAGAAACCCGACGCAACCGGGAAGGGTGGAATATTGGAAAAGGAAGCTTCGCTCCATATGTCCAATGTCATGTTTGTGTGTAACAAATGTGATACCGGTGTAAGAATAGGGCACAAAGTACTTGAAGATGGCAAGAAGGTACGTGTCTGTAAGAAATGTGGAGAGTTGCTGGATGAATAGAGAGATATAGATTAGGGCACTAAATAATCGGAATTAAAGGAACAAAAGATCAAGAAAAGGTGGAATTGAGCTTCAGAAAGGTAGAGAAGGGGGACGTGAAATGGATGAGAAAGCAAAAGGAACTATAGATAAGGAAGCACTTTTGGTCGAACGCCAAAAAATGGTAGAACGGATCCTTGAAAGGGATGCAAAGGGGTGCGAAAGCGGAAGCCATGTAGACAACTCTAGAGGGAGTGCCGAATGGCAAGAAGCGGCAGCACGGTTCCGTGAAATAGATAATCTGATATTTGAAAACACTAATTGAAAATGGTGTAGGATTAACGAGCGTGGATGACAAATGGCAAGATTAAAGAAATATTATAAAGAAGCAGTGATGCCCGCATTGATTAAGGAAGTTGGATATAAAAATCCCATGCAGGTTCCCAAGCTTGAAAAGATTGTAGTCAATATGGGTCTGGGTGAGGCGATACAGAATATCAAGATACTTGATAATGCTGTATCCGAACTTGCCATGATCGCGGGTCAGATGCCTGTTGTTACCAAAGCGCGCAAATCCATTGCCACTTTTAAACTGCGTAAGGGTATGTCAATAGGATGCATGGTGACCTTGAGACAAGAGAAAATGTATGAGTTTTTTGACAGGCTTGTCAATGTTGCCATCCCCAGGATCAGAGACTTCAGGGGGGTTTCTCCTAAATCATTTGATGGCAGGGGAAATTTTTCTATGGGGATTAACGAACATTATATTTTCCCCGAGATCGATTATGACAAGATCGAAAAAGTTAAGGGGTTGAATATAACTATTGTCACGACGGCTGAAACAGACGATGAGGCAAGGCAACTCTTGAAGTTAATGGGTGTTCCATTTCGTAATTAAGGGAGAATGAGTGTGGCCAAAAAATCCTTGATAGCAAAAGCCAAGGCGAAAAAGAAATTTCCCGTCATGGAGTATAATCGATGTCCGTTGTGTGGAAGACCTCGCGCTTATTACAGAAAATTTGATATGTGCAGGATATGCCTGAGGAAACGTTCACTTAATGGAGAGATCCCGGGTGTTATTAAATCAAGCTGGTAAAGGAGAAACAAGATGGGAATGACCGATCCCGTTGCCGATATGCTGACAAGAATCAGAAACGCGAATCGCATGAAATTTAAGAATGTGGACGTGTTGCTGTCGAGAGTGAATTTGAGTCTCGCGAAAGTGTTAAAAGACGCGGGATATATAAACGGGTTTGATGTCAGAAAAGGTGATAAGACGCCGCATGGGATGTTGAGGATACATTTAAGATATTCAGGCGCAAAGGATAACGTGATAACGGGTATACAGAGGGTGAGCAAGCCAGGCAGAAGAGTATATTCGGGCAGCCAGGATATTCCTAGGGTTTTGAATGGGTATGGAGTGGCTATCGTTTCGACCTCCAAAGGAATCATGACTGATAAACAGGCGCAGACGCTGAACGTGGGCGGTGAAATTCTCTGCAATGTGTGGTGAAAAGAGTTGGCTGACAAGATGAGGCGGGAGATTTATTCATGTCGAGAATTGGCAAGAAACCGATAGAAATTCCTGATGGTGTAAAAATCAGAAGGGACGGCTCTCTAATAATAGTAGAGGGCCCCAAAGGGACCCTTTCCAGGGAAATCCCTGTGGGAATTGAAGTCATTTCAGAGGGGAATGTGGTCCTTGTAAGTACAGGGTCTGATGATGGAAGGGGAAGATCTCTGCATGGTCTTTTAAGAACGCTGGTTGCTAATATGGTAACAGGTGTGAACAAGGGATTTGATAAATCTCTTGATATAGTCGGTGTCGGATACCGTGGAGAATTAAAAGGCGATGTGCTTGTTTTGCTAATTGGTTACTCTGATCCGGTGCAATATAAGATACCGGAAGGAATAACGGTAAAAGTTGACAAGCAGGTTCATGTCGTTGTCTCCGGTATAGATAAGGAACTTGTCGGCAGGGTTGCTTCAGAGATAAGAGATCTAAGGAAGCCCGAGCCTTATAAGGGCAAGGGGATCAGATACACAGGCGAATATGTTAGAAAGAAAGTAGGGAAGTCTGCCGGGACCTAAATCGGACCCTGAGTTTTTGCGAGGCGTTCAAAACTATTGTAGGAGAGTTGCTGTGTCGTCAATAAAGAAATTGGAAAAGATAAGAGAGAGGCGTGCAAGAAGAGTCAGGATCAAGATATATGGCACGCAGGTTCGACCGCGCCTTTCGGTCTTTCGTAGTTCCAGATATATATATGTTCAGGCGATCGCCGATGATACAGGGGAAACACTGGCTCAGGCATCGGCGTTGAATAGAGAGATTAAAGGGAATCCGGATGGTCTCAAGAAAACCGAAATGGCCAGGGAAGTCGGGAAACTGTTGGCGAAGGATTTGTTATCAAAAAACATAAAAGAGGCCGTCTTTGACAGGGGTAGATTTCTTTATCATGGAAGAGTGAAGTCTCTTGCTGAAGGTGTAAGGGAAATGGGCGTAAAATTATAAATCTTTGGATCTGGATAAGGAAGATATGGAAGAAAGTGAACTGCTTGACAAGGTAATAAAGATCAAGAGGACTGCCAAGGTTGTAAAGGGCGGCAGAAGATTTAGATTCAGTGCCGTGGTCGCGGTCGGTGACGGGAATGGTTCTGTAGGCGTGGGGTTGGGAAAGGCCCATGAGGTTCCTGAGGCTATCAGGAAGGGCATGGAAATGGCCAAAAGAAGTATCGTTAAAGTATCTATTGCGGACGGAACCATACCCCATGAAGTAATAGGACATTACGGGGCAGGGAGAGTGCTCCTGAAGCCTGCTTCCAAAGGTACGGGTCTTATCGCAGGGGGTGCCGTCAGGGCTATTCTTGAAGTAGCTGGAGTTCAAAATATATTAACCAAATGTTTAGGTTCGCACAATCCCCATAACCTTGTCAAGGCAACTATGGAGGGACTGAGGAGTTTAAGAAATCCTGCCGAAATAGCTGCGTTGCGGGGGAAGGATATCGCTGAAATCTAAAAAGATATTATGTTGAGGTATCGGTTTTGAAACAACTTAAAATCAAGCTTGTCAAGAGTTTCATAGGAAGACCTGAGAAACAGAGAAAAGTACTCCGTGGAATGGGACTTGAGAAGTTGAATAAAACAGTTTATCTGAAGGACAGCCCGGAAATTAGAGGTATGATCAACAAGGTTTCACACTTGGTTTCTGCGGAAGAATGTGAGATGGATATATGAAGCTTAACGAATTGAGACCTTCAAAAGGGTCCACTAAGACGAAAAAAAGGGTGGGACGTGGCGATGGGTCAGGCCATGGAGGAACATCCTGTAGGGGCCATAAGGGGCAGAACTCTCGTTCGGGTGGAGGTGTCAGGATTGGATTCGAAGGTGGACAGATGCCCCTTACGAGAAGGCTGCCGAAAAGAGGGTTTTATAACAGATTCCGGAAAGATATTGTTATTGTTAATATCGGCCAGCTGAACGCATTCCCGAAGGATTCAGTAGTAGATGCGGACGCCCTGGTAATGAGAGGAATCGTTAAAGACAGCGGTGATGGAATCAAGGTGCTTGGCAATGGAAGTATAGACTATCCATTAAAATTGAGAGTAAATAGTGTAAGCTGCGGCGCCAGGGAAAAGATAGAGGCTTCAGGCGGTACGATAGAGGTTGTTTAATGATAGGCGGATTTAAGAACATAACAAAAATTCCGGAACTGCAGAAGAAGATACTTTTTACTTTCTTTCTCCTCGCTGTTTACAGAATAGGTGCGCATGTACCTACGCCCGGTATAGACACGCAGGCCCTTGCCGCCTTTTTTGCGCAAGCGCAAAACTCTCTTCTCGGGCTCTTTGACATGTTTGCAGGAGGCGCCCTGAGCAGGCTATCCGTATTTGCCCTCGGAATTATGCCCTATATCAGTGCATCCATTATCCTCCAATTACTCACCGTTGCCGTTCCTCACCTTGAAAAATTGTCTAAAGAGGGAGATGCAGGCAGAAGGAAAATAACCCAGTATACGAGATATGGTACCGTTTTTCTGAGTGTAATACAGGGCTTTGGGATAGCGGTTGGTTTGGAAAACATGGCTGGGCCTTCGGGTTTGTCGGTTGTTATAGAGCCTGGATGGGCTTTTCGCCTGATGACAGTCATTACCCTGACGGCAGGTACTTCGTTTATCATGTGGCTGGGAGAAACAATTACAGAGAAGGGGATAGGTAACGGAATATCCCTGATTATCTTTGCCGGTATAGTATGCAGAGGACCCGCTGCCGTTGTGAACACTTTCCGCCTTCTGTCTACAGGTGAGATGGGAATATTCTTTGCTGTGCTCCTCACAGTAGCAATGGTTGGTGTTGTCGGTGTGATCGTATTTGTCGAGAGCGCGCAGAGGCGGATCCCTGTACAGTATGCAAAAAGGGTTGTCGGGAGGAAGATGTATGGTGGCCAGACAACTCATTTGCCTCTGAAGGTTAATACAGCGGGTGTTATTCCCCCGATTTTCGCTTCATCCATAATCATGTTTCCCGCTACTATTGCCAATTTTATTCCTCATCCGTGGATGAAAATAGTGGCAGGGTTCCTGATGCCTGGCAGGCTGGTATACGAGTCGTTTTACGTCGCACTTATAATATTCTTCTGTTATTTTTATACAGCCGTTACCTTCAATCCGGTGGATGTTGCCGACAATATGAAAAAAAATGGCGGTTATGTGCCGGGTATACGACCCGGCAAAAAAACCGCTGAGTATATAGACAGTGTTTTGACTAAACTTACCTTCAGTGGTGCCATATATGTGTCCGCTGTTTGTGTTCTTCCGAGTATCCTTATAAGTAAGTTTAATGTTCCTTTTTATTTTGGAGGTACAGCGCTCCTTATAGTTGTAGGGGTTGCTCTTGACACTGCCGGCCAGATAGAAACCCATATGCTTACAAGGCAGTACGAAGGATTTATGAAAAAGGGCAAGATGGGTAGAAGGCGTTAAGGGGTATTTTCCTTGTGAGGCAATAGACCGGATGATCATCCTGAAATCTCCCGAAGAGATAGAGAAGAGGGGGGAAGGCAACGCTATTGTAGCTGAAGTATTGACTGGTTTAGAAAAGAGGGTAAAACCTGGCGTAACAACATTGGAGCGGAATGAATACGCCGAGACTTTAACACAAAAAAGGGGCGCGAAGCCTGCTTTCAAGGGATACGAGGGGTTTCCCTTCGCGCTTTGTTCGTCTGTAAATTCGGAAGTGGTTCATGGTTTTCCTTCTGACAGACCTTTGAAAGAGGGTGGTATAGTAAGTCTCAATTACGGGGTCTGTTACAATGGTTATTATGGAGATTCCGCGATCACCATTGCTGTGAGTGGGATTTCCATGTCAGCAGCTAAGCTGATGAAGGTGACGGAAGAGTCTCTGTACAGGTGATAGAGAAGGCAAGAAAGGGTAACAGATTAGGTGGTATATCCTTTGCGGTACAAACCTGTGTGGAAGAAGCTGGTTTTTCGGTGGTAAGGGATTATGTCGGTCACGGGATAGGAAAAAACCTTCATGAAGATTCTCCTGTTCCAAATTTTGGGATGGGTGGCCGGGGGGTAAAACTGGAAACAGGGATGGTGCTAGCCATAGGACCCATGGTGAATGAGGGGACGCATACGGTAAAAGTTAAGCCTGACGGATGGACAGTAGAAACGCACGATGGTAGTCTGTCGGCTCACTTTGAACATACAATAGCCGTTACGGAAGATTGGCCTGTGATATTAAGCAGTAGGGTATAAGCAGAATGCTGGCGGAGTAGGGATCAATGGCTAAAGAAGAAGCTATAATTGTTGAGGGAACTGTGCTGGAACCATTGCCGAATGCGATGTTTCGTGTTGAACTCGAGAATGGTCACAGTGTTCTGGCCCATATCTCCGGTAAGATGAGGATGCATTTCATCAAAATATTGCCGGGCGACAAAGTCACGATAGAGTTATCGCCCTATGATCTGACCCGGGGTAGAATTACATATCGGTCGAAATAAGACGGAAATGGAGTGTGAGAGCAGTGAAGGTAAGAGCGTCCGTTAAGAAGATGTGCGATAAATGTAAAATTATAAAAAGACGTGGCATCGTAAGAGTCATATGTGAAAACCCTAAGCATAAACAGCGCCAGGGATAAACAGCAGGAGGTTGCAAGGTGGCAAGAATCGCAGGGGTTGATTTACCTAAGAACAAAAGAATGGAAATAGCTCTAACCTATATATACGGGATTGGGAAATCCAGGTCGAGGAAGATTCTTGAAGAGGCCGGGATTGATCTTGATACAAAAACAGATAGCTTGCTTGATGAGCAGGTGACTGCCATAAGGGACGTCATAGATAAAGATTATAAAATTGAAGGTGATCTCAAGAGAGATGTCGCCATGTCTATAAAACGTCTTATGGATATAGGAGCATACAGAGGCTTGAGACACAGAAGAGGTCTTCCCGTGAGGGGTCAGAGAACATCTACCAATGCAAGAACGAGAAAAGGCCCGAAAAGATCTGTCGGAGGAAAGAGAAAGAAATAATATAAGATCTGCCATGAAGCAGGTCTTATGTCTGGAGGAGAGATGGCTCGACCAAAAAAGAGAAATGTAAAGAAAAAAGAAAAAAAGAATATCTCTGACGGGATTGCTCATATTCAGTCAACTTTTAATAATACCATAGTTACTATTACAGATTTGAGTGGTAATGCTATTGCTTGGTCTTCTGGTGGCGGGCAGGGTTTCAAGGGCTCCAGAAAAAGCACTCCCTTTGCCGCTCAGCTGACGGCTACGGACGCCGTTAAGAAAGCAAAGGTGCATGGGATGAGAAGCGTGAAGGTGTATCTAAAGGGACCCGGGTCGGGAAGAGAATCGGCGCTCAGGGCGTTGCAGACAGCTGGTTTGAACATAAGTCTTATCAAAGATGTGACGCCGATTCCCCATAACGGTTGCCGTCCGCCTAAGAGAAGGAGAGTTTAGCCTCTCTGTAATGATGAATCATTTTGATCGAATTATATATTAGTGGAGGAGTGTTTTGGCAAGATATAGAGGATCTTTATGCAGATTATGCCGGGCAGAGGGTATGAAGCTGTTTCTTAAAGGGGACAGGTGCTATGGCGACAAGTGTTCCTTTGAACGAAGGAGTTTTGTGCCTGGAGAACATGGACAAGTTAAATTCAGGCGAAAGGCATCTGATTACGGTACCCAGTTAAGGGAAAAGCAAAAGTTAAAAAGGTCCTTCGGCCTTTTGGAAAAATCATTTAAGGGCTATTTCGAAAAAGCTGAGAGGCAAAAAGGTGTAACGGGTACAAATCTGTTACTCCTGCTGGAGAGAAGACTGGATAATATGGTGTACAGGCTTGGTTTTGCGAGTTCCAGGGGCGAGGCGAGACAGCTTGTGAGGCACAATCATTTTCTGGTGAATGATAAAAAGGTAAATATACCTTCATATCTGGTCAAGATTGGTGACAAAATAGGAGTTAAGGAAAAAAGCAGGAAAGTTACCACTATACTTGATGCCATAGAAACTGTTGCTAGGCGGGGTGTGCCTGAGTGGCTGGATCTGGATAAAGAT
Source organism: uncultured Syntrophaceae bacterium (assembly GCA_964603235.1). Taxonomy (GTDB): domain Bacteria; phylum Desulfobacterota; class Syntrophia; order Syntrophales; family UBA2210; genus UBA2210. The sequence continues at coordinate 16,932 of CAZRUU010000002.1, forward strand.
AAATTTGCCGGTGTTATAAAAGCACTACCCACCCGGGAAGAGCTGACTATGCCTATCCAGGAACAGCTGGTGGTTGAGTTTTACTCTAAGTAAAAAGTTTTATATGAGGGACTAACAATATGGAGAGAAACTGGCGCAGCCTTATAAAGCCAAAACAAATAGAAATTGATGATAAAACCTATACATCGTTTTATGGTGAATTTACATGCCAACCCCTGGAAAAGGGATTTGGTATCACGCTCGGTAATGCCCTGAGAAGAGTACTTCTTTCTTCTATTTATGGTGCAGCCATTACCTCTGTGAAGTTTGACGTGGTTCTTCATGAATTTTCCACTATTTCCGGTGTCAAAGAGGATGTTACGGACATCATACTGAATATGAAGAGGGTCCGGCTGAAATTACACGAAGGTGGCCCCAGAACACTTCATATAGATGTCTCCCGTGAGGGATCCGTTACAGCAGGAGATATTGTCACAGATGAGACGGTAGAGATCCTCAATCCAGATCACCATATAGCGACCCTTTCGGACAGGGCGGGATTCAAGGTCGAGCTTGTAGCGGATATGGGGAAGGGATATGTTCCCGCCAAACGAGAGACAGATGCTTGGCAGCCTGAGGGAACAATCAATATTGATGCCATATTCTCCCCTATTAAAAGGGTTGCATATACGGTTTCCAACGCGCGAGTTGGTCAGATAACGGACTACGATAAGCTGATTTTTGAAGTTTGGACAGACGGCAGTATCCTGCCAGAGGACGCCGTTGCCTATGCAGCCAAGGTCCTAAAGGAACAGGTGAATGTGTTTATCAATTTTGATGAGCAGGAAAAAGTGGAAGAACCGAAAGAACCTGTAGAAGAAGATCAGGTCAACGAGAATCTGTTTAAGAGCGTTGAAGATCTGGAGCTTTCAGTGAGATCGGCCAATTGCCTGAAGAATGCCGGTATCCAGCATATAGGAGAGCTTGTGCAGAAGACAGAAATGGAGATGCTCAAAACAAAGAACTTCGGAAAGAAGTCTTTGAATGAGATCAAGGCGATGCTTGTCGAGATGGGCCTTGAGCTTGGCAGCAAAGTAGATTTTCATCTCCCAGGGGAGGATGATGAGAGTGTGGAAGAATAATATTTAGAGGGGTAATATATAATGCGCCACAGAAAAGCTGGAAGGAGGCTTGGGAGGACATCAAGTCACAGAAGGGCCATGATGAGGAATCTGGTAACCTCCCTTCTGGAGCATGAGAAGATCATCACAACCGATGCGAAGGCCAAGGAATTGAGAGGCGTTGCCGATAAGATGATAACTCTGGGCAAAAGGGGGACTCTTCATGCGCGGAGACAGGCACTGTCTTTTATAAGGAACAGCCGGGTCACTCAAAAAGTGTTTGAGGAATTATCATCCCGTTACACTGAAAGGGCTGGTGGATATACAAGGATAGTCAAGCTGGGCAACAGAGAAGGTGATGATGCCCTTCTTTCCATCATAGAATTAATGCCGGCGGAAGAGAAGAAAAAAAGCACAAAAAAGAAAAAAGCCGTTAAATAACGATAGCATAGATTGGTTTCAAGGGGCAGGTAATCCTGCCCCTTTTTTTATTTCTTGATTTTTCTGCGATAGGGACTATAATTAATACCATTATTTTTGCCAGAGGTTTTTCGTACAGTTTTGAACTACGACAAGGAGGCTGTGGGTTATGGGAGAAGAAAAAGTTGGTGAGGTAATGAAATTTTTTGCGAAGCCCAGTGTTGCAGCAGTCAAGATTACGTCGGGAGAATTACTGGCAGGTGATATGGTTAGATTTGTCGGCCATACCACGGATTTTGAAGACAAGATTGATTCTATGGAAGTCGACAATAAACAGATAGAAAAGGCAACATCGGGTGATTATATAGGAATTAAGGTTTCTGACCGTGTTCGCCCTGGGGATGAAATGTTCAGGATCGTTCCTGAGTAATTCTGTTAACTGTTTTCTTCGGTCAGGTATGGATTAAGTTCCTGGCGAGGGTCTGTGCGATAGGTGATAGAGAGTTTTAAGGGCCATGGGTTGTAATATAGATCCCATGGCCCTTTTTGTTTGGAGTATATGTATGCAGAATCCTATCCCGTACTTGGAAGGGCTAAAACAAAGGGGGATAAACTTGAGTATTGGACCCATCTCCAGACTTCTCGCCCGCCTTGACAATCCCCAGACCAAATACAAGTCGATTCTCATAGGTGGGACCAACGGCAAGGGATCCACGGCGGCGATGCTTGCTTCCATATTAATGAAGGAGGGCATGACCGTTGGTCTCTATACTTCTCCGCATATACGCGATTTCAGAGAACGGATAAGGATAAATGGTGATATGATTCCCGAGGATGCGCTGTGCACCTTAGTAGATAAAGTAAGGAGAGAGATCAAAGAAGATGTTACCTATTTTGAGTTTACCACTGCCTTGGCATTTCTGTATTTTTGCCAGTGCGAAGTGAATATTGCTGTTGTTGAGGTGGGTATGGGAGGGAGGCTCGATGCTACAAATCTCATATCCCCGGAGATCTCCGTAATAACCAACATTTCCCTAGAACATCAGAGGTATCTGGGGAATGATCTGGAGTCAATTGCCGGTGAAAAGGGGGGGATCATAAAGGAGAATGGGATATGTATAACGGCTGCCAAAAGCCGCAAAGTTGTTCATACGCTTGAAGGAATCTGTGCTCAGACTGGATCAGAATTCTATAGAATAGGGAGGGATATAAGGATAAGGAGATCTGAAAAAGGAAGTTTTTCCTACTATGGAATTAATAAACGCTACAAGGGTCTCCGTAGTTCTCTCTCTGGTGGGCATCAGGTTGAGAATGCCGCTTTGGCCCTTGCGGTTGTTGACATTCTGACAGCAAAGGGCATAGATATAAATGACAACTCCGTGATTGAAGGACTGAGGGATGTTAAATGGGAAGGAAGACTGGAGCTTGTTTCCCGTAACCCCTGGATTGTTGTAGATGGCGCCCACAATCCGGCAGGCATCTCATCCCTGTGTGACTCTCTGCTGGCAGATTTTTCTTACAGGAGATTGATAGTCGTGTTCGGCGTGCTTCGCGACAAGGATTACGCGGGGATGTTGAAAAAGTTAATGCCTCTGGCGGACAGAATTATACTCACAAGGCCGAAAGAAGAAAGGGCCGCCTGTACAGAGGATTTATTATCGGTTACTTCACTCTATCATGATCATGTTGAGGCTATAGACGATTCGGCAAAGGCCCTTGCCAGGGCCCGCTTACTGGCCGGCGTGGACGACCTTGTGTGTGTTGCCGGATCTCTGTATCTTGTGGGAGAGATAAAAGAACATCTGAGTTTTGATCTTCCGCAAGACAGGCTTTTGTGATAGTAAATACAGCCTGTTTGCGTTGGAAATTTTGTCTGGGGAGTGTCTCGTGAAAAAAAGATGCATACTGTTTTTCATGTTAGCGTTTTTACTTCTATGCGGGGATTTTTCCTTTGCTTTCGAACGGGAGTTGCCGGAGCGGGTGGATATAGAAGCGGATAATCTGACATATGAGAGCGATACCGAAACATATTGGGCCAGTGGCAACGTCATTATTACATTTGATGGCGGTCACATCAAGGCTGATGATGTCATGCTGAACAGAATGACAAATGAGGCAACGGCCGAGGGCCACGTCTTCATCAAGAGTGGTAAAGATGTACTTGAAGGGGAAAGGGCACGGTTTAATATTGCCGACGAGACCGGAATCATCTCTGATGGGAAACTGTTTTTTGACAGGAACCACCTCTATCTCAGAGGAGAAACAATTGAAAAAAGGGGCGCCGCGACATATTTTCTTAAGGATGGTCAGGCAACAACGTGCGATGGCAAGAATCCTGACTGGATGTTTACCGGTAAGGAATTGGAGGTTACTATCGACGGATATGGAACTGTTAAACAGGGGACATTTCAGGTGAAAGGCATTCCCCTCCTCTACATGCCCTATCTTATATTTCCTGCTAAAACTACGAGACAAACAGGATTGCTGTTTCCCCGCATTGCCTATTCACGCGACAAACTGGGATGGGATGTCGGGATCCCGTTTTACTGGGCTGTTTCAGAAAATGCCGATGCAACCTTTTATCAACGATATATGGACAAAAGAGGATTCCAGGAAGGGGTGGAACTCAGATATATTATAGGTAAAAATTCCTATGGCACGTTATATGGCGATTATCTCAATGACAGAATGGAAATATCAGATTCCGGAGAAGATGATTTTCTACGCAGAGATTGGAGAGAAAACCATAACCGGTGGTCATATTATCTGGATCACGAGACAACATTCAAGTCTGGTCTTTACCTGAAGACAAACATAAAGAGGGTGTCGGACAGGTGGTATTTCAGGGATTTTGATTCATATAATTATTATATAGCGAATTACCGGGGGAGTGACACACAACAATTCAACGGAGTTTCGTTCGATGGTGATAGATCTCTGGCTTCTCTGAATTCATCAATACGTCTTGTAAAGAACTGGAGCCAGTTTAATGCAACCGCCCTTATGGAATATACAGATAATTTCCAGAGTTGTTCCAATGATGAAACACTGCAAAGATATCCGGAGGTTACATTCACCGGTATGAGGCAGCCTGTTCTTGACTCCCCTCTCGATTTTGAGCTGGAATCATCTTATGGTTATTATTACAGGACTACAGGATACAGGGGTCATCTCCTTGACGCACATCCCGTGTTTTCATTGCCTCTGAGCTTTGATAATTATTTGGAATTTACACCCTCTCTGGGGCTTAGAGAAACAAAATGGAGGAGTTCATATAGCGGTGATGCCACAGGCGAGGAGGATAAAAATGGAAGCCGTGAAATATACAACATAGGTGTGACCCTTTCCAGCGAAGCGCACAGGGTGTTTGATGTTGGAGGACAGGTTGTAGACAAGATACGCCATGGCATCAGGCCGGAATTAGAATACACCTATATTCCCAATCTAGATCAAGAGGACATCCCCGATTTTCTGAGCGAGATAGAGGAAACAAACAGTTTGACCTGCTCGCTCACCAACATTCTTATTGCCAGGCTGAATAACGGGAATGGAGCAGTTGCCTACAGGGAGTTTCTCAAGCTGAAACTGAGCCAGACTTACGATATCGGGGAAGCGAGAAGAAATCCTGATGGATCTTCAAAGGAGAGGAGGCCGTTCGGTGATATAGATGCTGAGCTTCAATTTGCTCCTTTTCAGTATTTCTCCCTTGACGCCGACGCAAAGTTCGATGTCAATTCCGGTAGGTGGAAAGAGATGAATTCCCGTTTTGATATAAGTGACTGGCGTGCTGATTCTCTGACTGTCGAATACAGATATACACAGAATTACGTGGAGGAAATAAATCTTTCTCTGAAGGGGAAAGCAACGAAGACCCTTGATTTGATGTATGTTTTGAGGAAAGATCAACTCGACAATAAAACACTTGAAGCTACTTACGCCGTAAATTATCATAAGCAATGCTGGAGCGCAGAGCTTAGCTATTCCGATTCGCCTGACGACAGAAGGTTTATGCTGGTGTTCTCCCTTTATGGTCTCGGGAAAGTTGGTGGATTGGCGGGCGAGTTGCCGGGATGGTAGATTGAAAAGTTTTTTGGATTTTTACTTGACAAATGCGCCTTAATTGCATATTCTCGCTTCCTTTGAGTTTTTAGGAATACAGGTGGATTTTTATGAAGACATATAGTGCCAGGAAGGAAGACGTTTCAAGGGATTGGTACCTTGTTGATGCGGAGGGTAAAGCGCTGGGCAGGCTTGCCGCCGAAATTGCAAAACGTTTGAGAGGAAAACATAAACCAGTATATACGCCCCACATTGATACAGGGGACTTTATAGTTGTGGTAAACGCGGATAAGGTCGCCCTTACAGGTAAAAAGCTTACCGATAAGATCTACCACCACCACACCGGTTATCCGGGAGGTTTGAAATCAACGACAGCGGGCAAGATGCGGGAGGAAAAACCGGAAGATCTTTTGACGGGTGCTGTCAGGGGGATGCTTCCGAAGAACAGTCTGGGAAGACAGATGCTGAAGAAGCTTAAAGTATACAGAGGCGACAGGCATCCACACAAGGCCCAGATGGTTAAGCTGTTGGAAGTATAGACCAGGAGAGAAAAACATGTCAGTAAAAAGTTATTATGCTACAGGTAAAAGGAAATCCTCAATAGCGAGGGTATGGATGAAAGAGGGAAGCGGTGCTTTTGTAATCAACAAAAGGAATTTTGATGATTATTTCACACGCGATATATTAAAAAGACTGATACTGCAGCCTCTCGATATGGCCGACAAAAGGAATAAGTTCGATTTCTATATCAATGTCAACGGCGGGGGAGTTTCCGGTCAGGCAGGTGCTATCAGGCATGGCATATCCAAGGCCCTTTTGGGATACGATGAGGGTTTGAGATCTGTTTTAAAGAAAGCAGGCTTTCTTACAAGAGATGCCCGCGTAAAAGAGAGAAAGAAATACGGTCAGCCTGGCGCCAGGAAGAGATTCCAGTATTCCAAGAGATAAGAGCAGTGAAGCGAGACTTTTGCAAAATGTTCAGTTTCGTTCAAGTTCAAGGAAGGCAAGAATTTTAACCGTAGAGATACATTGAGTATTTTAAGGATTAAAGTTTGAACCTGACGCCGAAATTGGGCGAAAGAGGGCGTTTTGCAAAGGTCTTGAGGAGAGGGGGCCATTGGCCCCCTCTTTTTATTTGGAGGTGTTTTTATGCTGAAGGTGGGTATATACGGGGCGAGTGGCTATACCGGTCAGGAACTCTTAAGGCTTTTACTCGGTCATCCCGATGCAGATGTTGTTGTCCTCACTTCGAGGAAATTTAGGGATATTCCGGTTTCCGAAGTGTATCCGGCATTTGCCGGCATTACAGATCTGAAATTTGCGGACTCGTCTCCGAAAAATCTTATATCCTCCTGTGAGGTTATATTCCTGGCACTTCCGCACGGAGAGGCTATGAAAGTGGCTCCGGAATTTGTTGCAGCCGGCATAAAGGTAGTAGACCTCAGCGCCGATTTCCGTTTGAGAGATGTATCGGTATATGAGGAGTGGTACACGGAACACACCGCTCCCGATCTGGTGAGGAAGGCCGTCTATGGGCTTCCCGAGTTGTACAGAAGTGATCTGAAGGGAGCGAATTTTGTTGCTAATCCCGGTTGTTATCCTACCGGGATTATCCTAGGGCTTGCGCCTCTGTTAAGCGAGGAGTGTATTGATACTGCATCCATTATAGCGGATTCGAAATCAGGTGTAAGCGGGTCTGGACGTGAACTGCAACTCGGTTCGCTTTTTTGTGAAGTGAATGAGGGATTCCGGGCATATAAGATAGCATCACATCGTCATACCCCGGAGATAGAGCAGGAGCTTGGGCGCATTGCAGATAAGGCCATAAAAGTTTCCTTTACCCCCCATCTTGCGCCGGTAGCCAGAGGCATTCTCAATACAATATATGCGGATCTTAATAGTGATATGTCCGAAAATGAAATTCTGAATATTTATGAGAAATTCTACGGTGATGAGAAGTTTGTAAGAATATGCAAGCAGGGCACTTTGCCGAATATTTCTTCGGTCAGGGGTTCCAACAACTGCGATATAGGAATCGCTGTTGACGGACGTACGGGACGGGTGATCGTCGTGTCAGCCATAGACAATCTGGTAAAGGGCGCTTCCGGTCAGGCGGTGCAAAACATGAATCTCATGTGTGGTCTTCCGGAGGGCGCCGGTCTGAATCAAATATCCCTGTTCCCTTAAGAAACGGACCTTCACAAGCATCGGAGAGTGGTTTACCCGATGAATTGAGAGTTGTAACTATTCACGTATTCAGGCTGAAGGTGGATAGTTTTTGTAACCTGAATATTATTCAGCCTGCAATCTAAACAACCTAAGGAATTACTGAGAGGTTATAGATGAGTCTAAGCTTTTATAATACCCTGACAAAGAAAAAAGAGAAGTTCGTTCCTATTAAGGAAGGAAAAGTAGGCATCTATGTCTGTGGGATTACTGCGTATGATGTGTGCCATATCGGGCATGCCAGATCAGCATTGGTTTTTGATGTTATTTACAGATACCTGAAGTATGCAGGTTATGATGTAACATATGTAAAAAATTTCACCGATGTTGATGACAAGATTATCGGGAAAGCAAACGATGAGGGTTCTGATATATACGATATATCGGAAAGATATATAAAGGAACATAATGAGGACATGGACCGCCTTGGAGTGGCCAGACCTACAATAACGCCCAAGGCGACTGAAAACATAAAGGGGATGATCCGACTTATAGAAACCCTTATAGAAAAAGGTATTGCCTACATCGTCAACGGCGATGTGTACTATTCAGTTGAAAAGTTTAAAGGATACGGCAAACTGTCGGGCAGGGAGCTGGACGACATGCTGGCCGGCGCCAGGGTTGATGTGGACAAAAAAAAGAAAAACCCCTTTGATTTTGTACTATGGAAATCCAGCAAAGAGGGAGAGCCTTGGTGGAACAGTCCTTGGGGTAGAGGCAGGCCGGGATGGCACATAGAATGTTCCGCAATGAGCCAGAGATTTTTGGGAGACACTTTTGATATTCATGGTGGTGGTGAAGACCTGATCTTTCCACACCACGAGAACGAAATAGCCCAATCGGAGGGCGCTACGGGTAAACCCTTTGCAAACTATTGGATACACAACGGTTTCATAAAGATAAACAGCGAAAAGATGTCAAAATCTCTCGGGAACACACTTACCATAAAAGAGATATTGATCGCTTACCACCCGGAAGTGGTAAGATTCTTTATCCTTCAGAGTCACTATAAAAGCTACATAGATTTTTCTGATGTCTCTATCGCCGAGGCAAGGGTGGGTATGGAGAGATTTTATGCCATGCTGAAAAACATAAAGGATGCGCTTGAGGAGGCGGTTGATTTCTCCGACACTTCCGAAAAAGATCTCTCCGGAGAAGACGAAGAGGTGTTCAAGAAGGTGAGTATGCTTCCCGACAGATTCAAAGATGCCATGGATGATGATTTCAACACTGCCATGGCGATAGGATACATGTTTGACAGTGTACGTATTATAAACGGTTATACCTCAAAGAATTTTGCACCCACCAGGGAATCACTCTTCGTTCTTAGTGAAGCAAAGAGACATATGAAAAGTGCAGGCAAGGTGCTGGGGTTGTTACTGGAAGATCCCGATGAATATTTCGAAAAGGACAGAAAGAGAGAGGCCGGAAAATCGGGCCTGGATGTGCAAGAAGTAGAACAGTTAATTGATGAGAGAAAAAAGGCAAGAGAATCCAGAGATTGGCCCCGCGCCGATGAATTGAGAGATCTTTTGTCTGCCAGGGGAATTATCATTAAAGATACATCCACCTCCACTACATGGAAAGTGAAATAAGCAGATAATGCCTTGAACCTTCTTCCTGAATTTTAAAAACTTTCATTGGTGTTTCAGATTTTTAAATTTTTTGTTCTTGTTTTCGTACAGCCTTTCATGGGTTTGTGGCCGTGCGTATTATTCTATGACTATATCCACAATTTCAAATTCTCTGATACCTCCCGGGGTGCTGACCTTGACCTCATCCCCCGTTTCTTTTCTGAGAAGTGCCCTACCTATTGGGGAAGTAACGGATATTTGATTCCTGCTCATGTCGGATTCGAATGGTCCTACAAGTTGATAGCGCGTTATTTCTCCCGTATCGGTATCCTCTATCGTAACAGTCGTTCCAAAGACGACCATCTCATCAGTCAGATTCTTCAGATCGACAATGTTTGACATGGCAAGGTTATTATTTATTTCTTGGATTTTTCCCTGGATAAATGACTGCCTTTCTTTTGCCGCTGCATATTCGGCGTTTTCCGAAATATCACCATGGGCTCTGGCTTCCTCAATGTCCCTTATATTTGCCGGCACTTCAACCTTTTTCAGTCGGGCCAGCTCCTTTTTTAATCTTTCGAATCCTGCTATTGTTATAGGAAATTTGTTCATAGC
>CAZRUU010000002.1:27025-35819 GCA_964603235.1 uncultured Syntrophaceae bacterium
ATGACGAGTCAAATCAATGTCACAGAGGTTGACAGGGTAGAAATTCTAAGCCTCCAGGATAATTATATCGACGTCACCTCACAGGACAACAGCTATATAGTCAAGCGGGCAACACCGATGCTGGAAGGCGAAATTAAGAACTCCATCCTGGCCGAGCACGGGTTTTCGGCTATTGTGAGGACCACGGCTGGAAATTCAACGAGAACCATGATCTTCGACTTTGGGTTTTCTGCATTCGGAGCGGCTTATAATGCTAAAATTCTCAAAGCTCCCATGAGAGATGTCGAAGTTATGGTTCTCTCGCACGGTCACAGCGATCATTTTGGAGGAATTGCGGAACTGACCCGTATGATCGGGAAGCGCGGGATTCAACTTGTTCTTCATCCCCGTGCATTCTCATACCCCCGATATCTCAAACCCCTCCCCCGTTTTAAGATGTTTTTCCCGAGATTGATCAGGGAGGAGCTGGAAAAAAAGGAAATCGAAATAGTTGAAACAACCAAACCATACCCTCTTCTTGACGGCCATGTTCTGTTTTTGGGAGAGATAGAACGCACAACCGACTTTGAAAAAGGTTTCCCCATTGCCTACCGGGAAGAGGATGGAAAAGAAAAATGGGATCCCATTGAGGATGATACCGCCATTGCCATGAATGTGAGAGGAAAGGGACTGATTGTCCTTTCGGGGTGTTCCCATTCGGGTATCATTAACACCGTAAATCATGCCAAAAAGGTGACGGGGATAGAAAAGGTACACGCCGTTATGGGTGGCTTTCATCTTGCAGGACCGCTCTTTGAGCCGATCATTGAAGCTACAACGGAAGCGATGAGTAAAATTAACCCCAACTATATCATTCCCTGTCATTGTACCGGGAGAAAAGCTGTTATGCACATGGAAAAAGAGATGCCGGACCGGTTTATTTTCAACATGAGTGGAACAAAGCTCACCTTTTCCGCCTGATGTAAAGAGATCATAGACCGGTCATATTATGTGCTTCCAGCAGAAGAAAAATATTTCTTGACCTAATTGACGATATAAGATAGAGAATCCGATGGAATTTGTAGAGGGTTATTTCTCCTGCTGCTGCGAGATTGCCAATAGTTTGTTCGAACTAATAACTCGTTGCTGGTGGCAGGATGGTTCATTTGGGTTTGTGCTTAGGTCTCCTCAACGTAGAACGCTACCAGACATTTTATAGGGTCAGATTGTCAGGGCAGGCGATTTTTCCGGGTGGCGGGTGAAGGAGGCGATCAGAGCCTGTATAGTGAAGTGCACCGGGGAGCGAAAGCTTCTTGCAGTATGCCGTTCTGGACAAGTACAGTTTCATGAAGGAGATTCCCGGAACCTCAGGCGGGGAATTCAGTAAGATTGAGTACAGGAAGAAGTTCAGATGACAAAAGAGACCTTGTGTCTTCAATGGCACATAGACTCTGTGGTGCAAAGGATTTTTAAAGAACCAATAATAAGAAGGAGGAAGAAATTATGGATTTTGAGTTAACTAGTGAACATCAGATGTTGCGAGACATGACGTACCGCTTTGCCAAGGACAAATTCCCCCCCCTGACGGAGGAGTGTGACCGGGAAGAGAAGTACACGCGGGATCTCGTCACGGAAGCTGCGGAAGTGGGCCTCGTCGGTGCGTGGATTCCCGAGGAGTACGGCGGAGCAGGGATGGGCAGCTTGGGAAACGCTCTCATTACCGAACAGATTTCCAGGGTGGACATGGCGATCGGTCATAACATCTGGGCCGCGAGCTTTGGCTGTGAGGACATTCTCCATTACGGCTCAGAAGAACAGAAAAAGACATATCTCCCGAAAGTGTGTAAGGGCGAGTGGATAAGCGCCGGGGCCTTTACGGAGCCCAACGCCGGTACGGACGTTGCCGGTTATAAGACGCGGGCCGTCAAAGATGGGAACGATTATGTAATCACCGGTAACAAAACATTCATCACCAACGCCTCGTACAGCGACTTTATGCTGGTGCAGTGCATCACAGATCCCGATGCGAAGAGGCATGACCAGTTCAGCCAGATCATTGTCCCGACTAACACGAAGGGAGTGACTACGAACCATATGACAGGAAAACTGGGACTCCGGTCGAGTGATACGTCGGAGGTCGCCTTTGATGAAGTACGCGTTCCCCAGGCCAATCTTGTTGGAACAGAAGGAAATGGTTTCCGCCAGCTCATGAATCTCTTCGACACGACCCGCGTCTGGATTGCCGGTCAGTGTCTCGGCCTCTCCGAAGCTTGCCTCGAGGAGAGCGTCAAGTATGTCAAGCAGCGAATGGCCTTTGGCAAACCGCTTGGCAGCTTCCAGATATCCCAGATGAAGCTCACGGAGATGGCGGTCAATATTGAGGCCCTCAGAGGCATGGTTTACAAGGCTGGCTGGCTGGTTGATAACGGGAATCCTGATTTCACGCTCTCGGCGATGGCGAAGTACTTCGGCGGAAAGACCGCTGTTTCCTCCGCCAACTATGCCGTGGAACTCCACGGGAGCTACGGTTACTTCGATGACTATCCGGTTCAGAAGTGGTACCGTGATGCCAAGATCCTCGAACTTTATGAGGGAACGAAGGAAGCGGAGATCATGACCCTCGGGCGGCATGTTCAGAAAGATTAGGGTGTCGCGCTACCGCAGATTCGTTTTTCAGTAGATAATGTGTACTACGGAATGAAGAGTACCCTCGTGTAAATCAGACGAGGGTACTCTTCGGGTATATGACAAGAAAAAAGCCTGTCTGTGGATACGCAGGTTAGGTTTTTGGTTTAGTTCTTTAATTTGTCACACTAACAATATATTGGAAAGGAGTGCTGTATAATGGAAATTAAAAAAGTTCTAATGATCGGCGCCGGCCAGATGGGGAATGGAATTACCCAGGTTATGGCCATGTCCGGCCGCCAAGTGGCTATGTTTGATGTTAAGCAGGAATTTGTCGACAAGGGTATCGCGACCATCGAGAAGAGTCTGAACAGAAGCGTTGAGAAGGGCAAAATGACGCAGGATGAAAAAGATGCCGTCATGGGTCGTATCACTACAGGGGTAGAATGGGGTCCTGAGGACTGTGATGTGGATCTGGCAATGGAAGCAGTTGTCGAAGATATGGATCTCAAGAAATCTCTTTTCAAAAAGTTGGATGGATGGTGTCCCGAGCGAACCATTTTTGCCACCAACACATCCACTCTTCCTGTTACGGCTATGGGGGGTGTTACCAATCGGCCTCACAAAATGATAGGCATGCATTTCTTCAGCCCTGTTCCCATCATGAAACTCATTGAAGGTGTTGTGGGCCTGGCAACCGATGAAGACACCTATAAGAGCATTGAGGTTCTGGGTAACAGTCTTCCCAACAAAACATTTATCAAGGTCCAGGATTCCCCCGGGTTTGTAGGCAATCGTATTATGGTTCCGATGATGAATGAAGCCATCTTTACACTGTTTGAAGGTGTGGCTGAGCCTGAGGTTATAGATAGTGTGGCTCTCCTGGGATTCAATCATCCCATCGGTCCTCTTCGTCTTTGTGACGCCATAGGGCTAGACACCATCCTGCATGTGATGGAGATCCTTTACGGCGAATACGGTGATACAAAATATCGTCCCTGCCCCCTGTTGAGAAAATATGTTGAAGCCGGCTGGCTTGGTAAAAAGGCAGGACGGGGTTTCTATAACGATTATAAGAAATAATAACGGGAGGTATAAATATCATGGCAGAATACAAGAATTTGCTATTTGAAAATCAGGACGGTATAGGCATTTTGACTATGAACAGGCCAAAGGCTCTAAATGCTCTGAATTCGGAAACCCTGAGCGAGCTTTCGTCATTGATAGATGAAATTTCCGCAGATGACTCCGTTAAGGTTGTCATTATAACGGGAGCAGAGAGATCATTTGTGGCCGGTGCCGATATTGTTGAGATGCTGAATTTTACCCCCGCCGAAGGGCGGACTTTTGGACAGCTGGGACAGGCTACATTCTTTAAAATCGAGAAAATGAACAAACCTGTTATAGCTGCCATCAACGGGTTTGCCCTGGGGGGCGGCTGTGAGCTGTCCATGACCTGTGACATCAGGCTCGCCTCGGAAAAAGCCAAGTTCGGCCAGCCTGAAGTGAGCCTGGGGATAGTACCCGGTTTTGGCGGAACCCAGCGTTTACCGCGTCTGGTAGGCAAAGGCAAAGCCAAGGAGATTCTCTTTACAGGCAATGTTTATGATGCTCAGGAAGCCTTAAGAATCGGGCTGGTAGAGCAGGTTGTGGCTCCTGAGGAGCTGATGGAAACGGCCAAGGCCATGGCTAAGAAGATAATGAAGAATGGTCCCTATGCCGTAAGGCTTTGCAAGGATGCAGTTAATATGGGTCTGGATATTGACCTGGCTTCCGGTCAGGAATATGAAGCGACGCTATTTGCTGTTACCTGTGCGACCGATGACAAAAAAGAAGGCATGTCGGCTTTTGTGGACAAAAGAAAGCCAGCTTTTTCGGGTAAGTAATCCCGTAAGTAAAAATAATGTGATGTGCTAAGAAGTATAGAAAAGGCCCTCGGTCAATGATCTGACCGAGGGCCTTTTTAGTGATTAGCCGCTGATTTCTTTAGTATGGAGCTTTGATGTCTTTATTATAAAGACTCGGATCTTCCATAACCCGCAGCATATTATCTATACCATCCGGATCCCTTACATTCAGGCAGAGTGTCTCGTCCTCCTTGCCCTTTTCGATGCAACATCTTTTGTTCACCTTTGTCAGGAAATTTCTCGAGCCCAGTTCGATAAAGGTATTGACTCCATGGTCCAGCATGTCGTACATGGATGTCTCCCACCTCACCGGTTTATAAACGTGTGTCATCAGGAATAGCTTAACGCCGTCCTTTCCCGGTATAAAATAGCCTCCCGGAACATTATCAACATATGGTATCTGCGGGTCGCTTATGTCTATCTTGTCCAGTTCTACAAGGAGTTTCCTCGCCGCCGGAATGAGCAGGGAGGTGTGAAAGGGGGCACTGACATGTATGAAGATAGCCTTCCCGCCTCTCTCAATTGCCAGTTTATGAGCGAGGTCCATAGATGCATTATCCCCGGATATGATGCACTCTCCGGGGCAGCTGTAATTTGAGATCTCTATATGGCCTGTCGGTTCACAGTCGCGGACGAGTTGGTCCACATCCTCCGAGTTTATGCCAAGCAGGGCGACCATCTTTCCGGTTCCCACGGGCACGGCAGTCTGCATAAAGAAGCCCCTGTACTTTACTACCTTCACCGACTGTTCAAATTTCAGGGCCTTGGCATAGACCAGGGCGCTATACTGCCCCAGACTGTATCCTCCCGTAACCTCGGCTTCGAGACCGTATTGTTTTTCCAGGACCTGGAGAATAGCCAGACTGGTAGTATGGATACAGGGCTGAGCAAACTCCGTTAGCACCAGCTCTTCTTCAGGGCCTTCAAAGCACAGCCTTTTGATGGGTGCCCCGGTGAGATCCTCGGCATATTCAAAGAACTCCATGGCTTCTTTGTGCGCATGCGCAACTTTCTTTCCCATGCCCGGGTAATGGGTTGCCTGGCCGGGAAAACAGAACGCGATCTTCTTCTTTGTAGATTTATCCATAAACAATTCTCCTTGTTTTTAGTTTTATAATTACACGACAGCTCATAGCTGTCTTCTCCACACTCTATACAACCCCGGTGCGTGAAGTTTGTAAAAACTTCCTTTTGAATAATGGAAGTGTATGATTGTCGATAGATGTCTTTCCTGTCGCTAATCTTCGAAACATAAAATAAAAAAAAGCTATTGTCAAGCTTGATTTTCAGGAAGAATTATTTGAGTGGCATTCCTGCCTGGCTCACTTGAAATTGTTGAAACTATCAAGCGACTACGCATATCAAGGCTATTGAGAATCTTATGGAACAGGATTCTTTTCATACTATGTGTTAAGAAATGGCAGGATAAATAAAATAAAACTGGGCGAGGTTACCCTCGCCCAGTCGGTGTCGATATAAAGCGACGGCCGTTTTACTTGGCTTCGCTTTCTACTTCGGCTTTAGCTCTTTCCGCTTCAGCCTGCTTCATCAGTATCTCCACCTCAGAGTCACTCATGAACCACTCGCGGAAGGGATCCACAAGATATTTAGTGGGAGTCGCTTCCAGTTCCTTCATATTGTCTTTGCCTATCATCTCCATGTATTCATCATGGTCCTTGTAGGACAGGCAGTATTCCTGAATGCACTCCGCAGCTCCTTCAGGGGTCTTGCTCCGCTTCAGAGTTTCGTTCATATGCGGAATGTCCTCGGCATAGTGCCCTACGGAATTGCAGGGCCAAGAACCACCATACCATGGAATCACGGCATCGACCGCGAATGCGGGCACCAGCGTAAGATTGGGGAACTGCTTGCAGGCGGCGGTATCCACGATGCGATCGGCCACGACGATAATATGTTTTCTTGCCGCGAATGGCGACCACGCATCATAAGCCAGCTGGCCGACCACCAGGGCATTGCCATATGGATCAGAGGCCTGGGCCATGAGGACGGAAACATCAGGATAGAGTCCCTGGATCAGGGCTACGTCAACCTCCGAGCCGAAGGGGTCCTTAATTACAGGTTCCTTGGGGTAGTGATGAACAGGAATGGTACCATCTTCGTTGAATCTTCTCCCGAAGCCCGGTTTTCTGAAATCCCCCCACCGACCGGAGAGACAGGGCATAAACGGTACATTTAAACCGGCGGCTAACAAGCCCGAATTCATGGCCAGATTACTTAAATCCTCGATCCTTATTCTGCGCGGAATACCCTTCTCAATGCTCCGGCGCAGGCTGGGATTTGTCCCCGGTCTCTCCTGAGAGATGAATACGGTGACGACACTCTCAACCAGTCCGGCAGCTACCATATAACCATTGGTCTCATCTCCCACTCCCGGGCTGATGATTTGAAGATCCATTTTGTCATTAATGTGCTGCCTTATAATTTCTCTCCAGAAGATCTGGGGTTTTCGCATCAGCGGAAAACCAGAAGAGAGAAGACTCGTTCTGGTGTGGACAAAGCGCTTCACCGCGTCTTCCACCCGCATTAATTTCAACTTTGCCATTATCTACCTCCTAACTTATATAGTTGTCTGGTTTATTTATTGACCAGCTTGGTCCAGCCGGTATTCTTACCCTCTTTGTCCAGGACTTCTCTGAGCATCCTTGTCTCTTCAGCTGTTGGAGGTGCAATTTCTTTTACATCGGGTGAGACCTTCAAATCCCAAGAGCAATTCTCAACACATTCTTCCACGGTGCTGTAGGGCATCACGCCGGTGAGGATAAACTCATGTGTGTCAGGGTCTGGTTCATATTCTCCCAGGTTGGTAACTATTACCATAGGGCCTTTTCCGGGGTACCACATCCTCTCGCGGAAATGGCCATCCTCACCATAGCCCAGCGTGGTTTTGTAGTCCAGCTTGTCCACCATGGACTTCCTGGTTTGCGGGCCCAGCAGAATAGGGTGAACAGCACCGGTGCCCAGATCATGAGCTCCGCCACTGCCGGGGAACCTTATATCAGGGTCATAGTAATTGCCCATGCAGGTGGTATTCAGATTGCCGAATTTGTCCACCTGGGCGAATCCCAGCAGGGTGTGGGTGCTTTTGCCACTCATGGTGGCCCATCCCAGCACGTGAAGCAGGTCGGTGATACAGGGAGTATCTGCCTGGATGACCGAGTCATCGATACCCTCTGGCAGCCTGTCACCCACCACTGTAGCATCTATGGAGCCACTCTCATACATGAAAACGGCGTCAGGCGCGTAAATTGCCTTTGCCAGATTTGCTGCTACCAGACCCAAGCCCACACCAATATCCATGATCGCTTCATCGGGCACGTGCCTGGCACAGGCGCAACACATCATCTCCGGTTGCACAAACTTCTCTAACAGTTCCTTTTTGCCTCCTATCTTTGCCATGATTCCTCCTTTTTTGATAAGAATTTTCTTTTAAACAACGATGAAACCGCAAAAAGTCAAAATCAGCAAATTCGCCACTTCAACCGCAATGACGTTTTAAACAAACTTTTTACGAACACATCAACAATAAAAACCAGCAATTTACGATCTAGCTCTTGCTTATAAATAAAACACAAAATCAGTATATTGAGCCACTGTTTTGCTTAATGCTACGTGTGCAGCATGGGTACAATAATTTCACATTCAGATCCAAAAGGAACTGAAAAGCTTTGATTAATAACAGATCCCAATCCAAAACCCTGCAAGATTTCAAAGAAGATAATACCCGATGTCTTCGTAAGAAACCTGACTGAGGGCTACCACGTATGGGGTAAGGGTATAATATGAACAATCCTGTGTGTCAATAAAATAATGTTCAAAGCTCGCTACCATGAAGCATTTTTACCAAAAGCCTCTTTCGCTATGGAATGCGCTTTCAGAGAAAACATTATTGCTTATTCCTGTGGGAGATAGTGTGCTGATCCCGGTTCATATCTTCTAGCTCAGCAATATTTTAAAGCACCTTTCATCTATTCAGCGGTGGCATCTTACCACCGGCGGCTTCTGCAATAGTGTTCTCTGAACCAAGAATTTTCACCAATCCGTTTTTTACCACCCCGTCCATCACACCCGCAAACTTTCTAAAGTCTTGAGATGTTGTGGGCAGAATTTCATCTCGCCGCGTACGCTGGATATCTCTCCCGGCATTAACGGTCATATGCAGTAAACAGAACTTATTCTGCCTATCTCCCCGCTCATTATCAATAGACGCGCCTGCTCCCGTGTCGATAACCCAAGACTTCCAGGGTGTCGTTGATTACCACAAA
>CAZRUU010000003.1:0-11054 GCA_964603235.1 uncultured Syntrophaceae bacterium
CTCACAGCGCTCATTCTGGGAATAACTGTCGGGAGTCTTGTAAATATACCCAACATTCCTGCTCTTGCGGCGCTTCTGGCAACCATTGCGGCACTGCTCTTCTCGGTTGTTGCAGGGAGAAAAGGTTCTATTGCCTTCTGCCTGCTTATATCCCTGTTCCTGCTGGGCATCCTTAATGTAAATCTCTATCTTCATCCAGACTGTGGCAGAGACGATATAACACTGCACGCGGGCAAAGATAAGCTGACTGTTGAAGGGCTGGTGTGCAATCCTCCCCGGGTGCTGCGCAACAAAACCAGCCTTGTTGTCAACGCCACAAGGATCATCAGAGATGAAAATGTCATTCCGGTACAGGGGAAGATACTTCTCTCCGTCAAAGATAACAACAGGCTATTCAAATATGGCAACTATATCAGGGCGAAGGTCAAGCTTAAAGAACCTCACAACTTCAACAACCCTGGCGGGTTTGACTACAAGAGATACCTGCTCTACAGGGGTATCCACCTGCGCGGGTACATAAGCAGCCCTTCAGACATTGTTATCATGAGGGAAAGCGCGGGGAATTATTTCAGGACGCGAATAGAGAGATATCGCTCCCATCTCAGGGAACTTATTCTGGAAAATGCCCCCTTTCCTGAGGGAAGTATACTGCGGGCTCTTATCTTGGGAGAAAAGGAGGGCATTCCCGAAGATATTATCGAAGGATTCAACAGGGCCGGGGTTTCCCACATCCTCGCCATATCGGGGCTGCATGTCGGCATAATAGCCTTTATCTCTCTCATCATCATCAGAACTATCATGAAATCTTCCGAATATCTCCTGCTGAGATTCAATGTCTTCAAGGTATCCGCCCTGTTCGCTGTCATACCCATAATAAGTTATGCCTTTATTGCCGGTCTTCGCATATCAACGATAAGGGCTACCATCATGATACTCTGCTTCCTGATAGCGCTCCTTGCCGGGAGGGGGCGTGATCTCTTGAACATACTGGCATTCGCGGCATTTGCCATTCTTATCATAACCCCCGCTTCCCTCTTCGACGTCTCGTTCCAGCTCTCTTTCATGGCAGTTGCCTCCATTATTCTCATAACCCCGACACTGAGCAGCATGATTCCGAAGGGAACCGGAGACGGGATTTTCAGGAAAGGAATTACCAGTATCATTCTCTTCATCATGGTAAGCCTCAGCGCCATGATCGGCACATATCCCCTTATCGCGCTCTATTTCAACCGGGTCTCAACCATCGCGTTTCTCTCCAACCTGTTTATCATACCAATAATAGGATTCGCTGTCCTCCCACTGGGAATATTGTTCATCATTACGGCTCCCTTCGCGCCGATTGCAACAGCGCTTATACAGACCGCCTCTTTTTTTATTCGGATATCCGTTTCCATCGTCGATTTTCTGTCATCCTTATCCTTTTCGAGCTTCCACGTAACAACACCGACGGTTCCTGAAATTATCCTCTACTATCTTCTAATTATTACAGCATTGAAACTGCTGGATGTGTGGAGATCGAAAAAGGGCGGGACAGATCATATATCCACCGCCGGTACTAAGGGCTGTTTTTTCTCTGTTGCTATCACGCAGTTCGGAAACCTGTACAAGGCCAACAGAAGCAGGGTGTTGGCCCTGTTTCTGGGTTCAATCCTGCTGTTCTTCGCCGCCGATGTCTTCTATACGAACATAAAAACAGCCCGGCAGAAATATCTTGAGGTAACGTTCATAGATGTGGGGCAGGGTAGTTCCACGCTGATAAAGTTTCCCGGAGGGGTTACTATGCTGGTGGATGGCGGCGGGTTCTATGACAGGAGTTTCGATCTGGGAAAATATGTGGTGGCGCCTTATCTGTGGCACGAAAAGATAAAGAAGGTGGACATCATGGTGCTTACGCATCCCGACCAGGATCACATCGGCGGTCTTCCTTATATATCTGACAATTTTGAAGTTGGCGAAGTCTGGTCAAACGGTTGTGAATCGAAGAATGAATCCTTCCGGAGATTAAATGAAATCATCAGGAAGAAAAACATTCGTCACAGGATTGTGGATAAAGATACGGAGGAGCAGACAATCGGGGGTGCCTCCATCAAGATACTTAACCCGGCAAAAGCAGCAACAGGGAGGGGCCTTCACTTTCCGGACTCTGATTACAACGACAATGGGGTGGTAATGAAAATAATTTTCGGCAACACGAGCATGCTTCTCCCCGCGGATATATCGGAATACGCCGAGGCCGAACTTGTTACATCCGGGAGTAATTTAAAAGCGGATATTCTCATGGCGCCCCATCATGGAGCGCGTTCATCCAGTTCCACGCTCTTCCTCAAGGCTGTCCAGCCCGAAATCGTAGTTGTAAGCTGTGGTACGGGCAATGTCTTCGGTTTTCCACATTCCGACGTGCTCGACAGATACAGAAAAGCGGGGGCAAGGGTACTTAGAATAGACAAGTGTGGGGCAGTTACAATACATACAGATGGAGTAAAGATAGAAATTGAGAATCAAAGTTAAACTTCTTTGGCAATGATATGATATGATTGCGGCACTTACATAATGGTGGCATTTGCCGACAGTGTCTATCAGAATCCGAGGTCAATATGTCCCCGGCATCACATGATGCTTCCGAGGCTCATCAGATCCCAGATTGTGAAGGAACTTGACAGGCCGAAGAAGGAAGAATAAATGTAATGAATCAGGATCACATCATCATGCCCCCATTATCATTTCCCCATCACCCGCCCGGATCGGGACTTGAACATTTAAAGGTATTTGTGATAGTTGTCAAGGAGGAGTGGATTTTAAATTAAAATTAACATTCTGGAGGCCAAAATGACTGAAAATAGTAGTGAAAAGGGATTTGTTATAAAAGATAAAAGGATGTTTGATGAAGATGGAGGTGCCCGCGCAGATGCAGATGTGGTGAAGCAGGATGAAAAAAAAGAATCGACTCAAAAGCCTGAAGCAGGGAATAAAGAGGTAGAGAAAGAGGAAACGGTGGAAAGCGAGGAGGGAAAATATCAGCTTCCCGAGATGAATTTCCATAACTTTTTACTTTCCCTGTATACTTCGGTTCTTTTTAACCTTGGAGAGTTGGCCGATCCCGTTTCGGATAAAAGGGAGAAAGATCTCAACGCAGCGAAACAGACAATAGATATTCTGGGGATGTTGAGGGAAAAGACAGAGGGAAACCTTGATAGAAGTGAGGAGGAGCTATTGGATGGTATATTGTCTGAATCAAGAATGAAATACGTGAAGGAATCGGAGAACCCATGATCGTCAGGCAGTCTCCTGCGAAGGTAAATCTTTTTCTCAGGGTCTTGGGAAAGAGAAGTGACGGTTACCACGATATCCTAAGCCTCATGCAAAGGATAAGCCTTTGTGATGAGATGAGTTTTGATTTGAAAGGCAATGGAGTAAAAGTGATATGTCCGGGGGGACTAGTCCCGGAAAACAAAGACAATATAGCCTACAGGGCGGCTGAAACTATTCTTTCTAACGTTTCCTGTCATTCGGGCGTAGAAATCACGATAAACAAAAAGATCCCTGTGGCGGCGGGACTTGGGGGCGGAAGCTCGAACGCCGCGACTACCCTTGTTGCTCTTAACCAAATAACAGGAGCAATGTACAGCACAAAAGAGCTTATGCAAATGGGGGCAAAACTTGGGGCAGATGTCCCTTTTTTTGTCTTTGGAAAGACATCATTGGTGTCCGGCATAGGTGATCGTCTCAACCTGGCGAAGGGTGTCCCTAAATTGTGGTTTATATTGGTTAATCCTGGTTTTGGAGTTTCTACCAGGGATATTTATGAAAATTTAAAATTGGGATTGACAAAAGAACCAATAAAATATAGGATTCCCCGGTTTATGACGATGTTCCATGTTGCAGAAGGACTTTACAACGATTTAGAGAAGGTATCTTTACGGGTCTACCCTGTATTGTCGGATATTAAGGAACTTTTGACGGCAAATGGGGCGCTGGGTTCTTTGATGTCGGGAAGTGGCCCCACGGTTTTTGGTATTTTCAGGGACGAAGCGGACGCGAAGAGGGCCGAGCGTAACTTAAAGGAAGCTCGAATCGGATCAGTATTCAGAGCGTGTTCAATATAATGGGGCGTCGTCAAGCGGTAAGACACAGGACTTTGATTCCTGCATCCGGAGGTTCGAATCCTCCCGCCCCAACCAGTTTGTAAGAAGGAAGAACGCAGATGTTAGAAAGGATGAGAATATTTTCGGGGAATTCCAGCCGGGTTCTTGGGGGGGATATTTGCCGGAAACTGGGGGTATCTTCGGGTAAGGCTAATGTTTCCACATTCAGTGACGGCGAAACGAGAGTTGAAATCGATGAAAATGTGAGGGGAATGGATGTATTTATTGTGCAGTCCACTTCCACGCCGGTGAATGACAATTTGATGGAACTCCTTATAATGGTAGATGCCTTCAAGAGGGCGTCTGCTGACAGGATAACTCCTGTTATACCTTACTATGGTTATGCCAGGCAGGACAGAAAGGCTTCTCCGAGGGCGCCTATCACGGCGAAACTGGTGGCGGATTTGCTCACTGCTGCCGGCGCAAACCGTGTTATGTCGGTGGATCTTCATGCCGGTCAGATACAGGGATTCTTCAATATTCCCGTCGACAATCTCTACGCAACCCCTATCCTACTTGAATATGTAAGACGTAATTATAATACCGCTGATCTTATTATAGTTTCCCCGGATACAGGGGGTGTTGTGAGGGCAAGGGCTTTTGCGAAGAGGTTGGGTGCCACGCTGGCGATTGTCGACAAGCGAAGAGACACCCCCAATGAATCACAGGTGATGAATGTTATCGGTGATGTGAAGGATAAGAGAGCACTCATTCTTGATGATATGATTGATACGGCAGGTACGGTGGCTCAGGCTGCTGATGCCATAAAAAATGAAGGAGCAATAGATGTTTCTGTTTGCTGCACGCATCCCGTTCTGTCGGGGCCGGCAATAGACAGGATAAAATCTTCCATTATAAAAGAGGTTATTGTGACTGACACAATTCCCCTGCATGAAAAAGCGAAATCTTGCGAAAAAATAAAAATCCTTTCGATAGCAGGTGTATTGAGCGAAGCGATAAAAAGAATATACTATAATGAATCTGTAAGCTCACTTTTTAGTTAGGAGTTGCAAATGAAAACAATTACATTAAATGCTCAGGTGCGTGAAGGACTTGGGAAAGGTCATTCAAGGAGGTTGCGGTCGGAGGGTTTCGTACCCGCGATATTCTATGGTTATCAGACTGAGTCTATGGCTGTTAAGGTGAATACTTCCGAACTGATCAGAGCCTTGGTCGAAGAAAAGGGAGAGACGGCCTTTATAAAACTTGGAATAAAATCTGGCAAGGGCCGTAAGATTGAAAAACTGTCGGTTATTAAGGACATGGAGATCGATACGATAAGCAAAAAACCGGTACACGTAGATTTCTATGAACTCAAAATGGACAGAGCTCTCGCTGTGGACGTCCCTATCAACTTTTCAGGCAGTCCTGTTGGTATAGAGGAGGGTGGCGAGCTGCAACAGATGAAAAGGGTTTTGAAAACGTCGGGACTTCCCTCGGATCTTCCCGAATCTTTTGAGGTAGATATCAGCGGTCTTAATATAGGTGATTCCATCAAGGTCAAAGATATTGTCACCAAAGATAATGTCCAGATTCTTGACCCCGATGATGTTGCAGTTGTGTCTGTGGTGGCTACAAGGACAAGTCTTGTGACGGCAGAGGAAGGCGGCGAAGAGGAAGAAGCGGTTGAGGCGGCTTCCGCATCAGAAGGTGAAAAGGAAAAGGCCGAATAATAGTGGTTCTCCAACAGGGGGACGTGTGAAACTTATAGCTGGACTCGGGAATCCCGGTGTCAGATACTCTTACAGCAGGCATAATATAGGGTTTCTGGTTCTGGATGCTCTGGCTCGGATGGAGAATATAGAGATCAGTCGTGGGAAGTTTGATTCCTGTATCGGCAGAGGGATGGTTTCCGGGGTTCCGGTTATATTGGCGAAGCCTCAAGCCTTTATGAACCTCAGCGGAATTGCAGTAGGTAAGCTGGCCGGATACTTTGGGATAAACACCGAAGATATAATAGTTGTTCATGATGACATGGATTTCTCGATCGGCGATATCCGTATAAAGATGGGCGGTGGCACTGCAGGGCACAAGGGTTTGATTTCTATTGTTAACCATCTCGGAGGGCCCGAGTTCATCAGGATTCGGTTCGGTATAGGCAGGCCGGTTGCGGGAAGAATGGCAGAGGATTATGTACTTGAACGGTTTTCCAAAAGTGAAATGCAGGGCTTGCCCGATGCTTTTGAAAGGGCATGTGATGCTGTGATTGAAGTCATTTCATCCGGCGTTCAAGCGGCCATGAACAAATTTAATGTAAGGATTACAAAAGAATTGAACGGGGAGGTATAAAAGGAACTATAAAATTCTGGTGAATTATGCCTGGTCAGTGTCACATCTTTTGAGCGTCACGCTTTATGAAAAATAACTGATTTACAGGCAGTTATGAATAACGGTTATACAAAACCAAACACTGCCCCTTCTGTGTGTTTAATTTTATTTAGACTTATTTGAGTAATTTTGGGACAGTAATAATTTTAAAGAGGAGGTTTAGACAAAATGTTTAAGAAATTCTGGTATCTTTTATCAATCATCTTCACGACGCTCTTTTTATTTGCGCCTGTGGCGCTGGCAGGAGAAGCGGACATTAACCTGCCTGATTTGTCTCAGATTACGTTTAATGTCTTAGGCGGTACGGTCGGCGGTCTCTCGCTGATGTACTGGGGGTTGTTAGTTTGTGTAATTGGAATGGTCTTCGGGGCCATTCAATATGTCCAGACAAAAAACCTGCCTGCCCACAAGTCAATGCTTGATGTCTCAGAGATAATCTGGCAGACATGCAAGACTTATCTCTTTCAACAGGGCAAGTTTCTTGTCGGCCTGTGGGTCCTTATCGGGATCTGTATGGTGTATTACTTTGCTGGTTTGCAGCATATGGCAATTGGAGGAGTTCTCACCATACTGGCCTGCTCAATTTTGGGAATTCTCGGTTCTTACGGCGTTGCCTGGTTCGGTATCAGGATCAACACGGTGGCCAATTCCAGAACCGCATTTGAATCACTTCGCGGCAATCCCCTGAATGTTATAGCCATTCCCTTAAGATCAGGGATGAGCGTGGGGCTTCTCCTTGTCAGTGTTGAACTTTTCTTTATGATTTGCATTCTGTCCTTTATTCCGAAGGAACTTGCGGGTCCATCTTTTGTGGGATTTGCAATTGGTGAGTCTCTGGGCGCTACCGCGTTGAGGATCTGCGGAGGCATCTTCACTAAGATCGCCGACCTGGGCTCTGACCTTATGAAGATTTTCATGAAACTTCCTGAGGATGACCCGAGAAACCCGGGTGTTATAGCGGACTGTACAGGCGACAATGCGGGTGACAGTGTAGGTCCTACAGCGGACGGTTTCGAGACATACGGTGTAACCGGTGTCGCGCTGATAGCATTTCTGGCGCTTGCCATGGTTTTTGCACCTGTTCTCTGCGGACAGCTTATCATCTGGATATTCGCCATGCGTATCCTTATGATACTTACCGCGCTGGCATCATATTTCATAACCGCCAAACTGAACAGTTCTCTGTATAGCGATAAAACAGATTTCGATTTCGAAGCTCCTCTGACACACCTGGTGTGGATAACATCCATAATTTCCATCGCTGTCACTTTTATCGCCAGTTACCTTCTCCTCTCGTCTTTTACTGGAGTATTGTCTTCATTGTGGTGGGCGCTGTCCATCATAATAAGCTGTGGTACCATTGCGGGAGCTATCATTCCGGAGATGACGAAGGTATTTACCAGCACCAATGCAGCTCACGTTAAGGAGGTTGTAACCAGCAGCAAGCAGGGTGGCGCTTCTCTGAATATCCTTTCGGGTCTCGTTGCCGGCAACTTCTCCGCATTCTGGGAAGGTCTGGTCATCATAATTCTGATGTTTGTAGCGTACATGGTATCCAAAAATCCGGCGATTATGTCCCTTATGCCCCCCGAATTTACCTTTGCTGCTCCTGTGTTTGCATTCGGCCTGGTCGCATTCGGTTTTCTGGGCATGGGACCTGTCACTATTGCCGTGGACAGTTTTGGCCCGGTGGCGGATAATGCACAGTCCATCTATGAGCTTTCAAGGATCGAAAAACAACCCGATATCGATGAAGATATCAAGAAGACATTTGGCTTTACTCCTGAATGGAAAAAGGCAAAGCACTACCTTGAGGCCACTGACGGCGCGGGAAACACTTTCAAGGCAACCGCAAAGCCGGTTCTTATAGGGACTGCGGTAGTGGGCGCCACTACCATGATATTTGGTATTGTTGTCCTGCTTGAACATGTGTATGGGAATGTTGTTGCCAGCCTGAGCCTTGTTCAGCCGCAGATAATTCTTGGCCTGATTATGGGTGGAGCTGTTATTTACTGGTTTACAGGGGCATCGATCCAGGCGGTTGTAACCGGCTCATACCGCGCAGTTGTTTTCATTAAAAACAATACGGACCTGAAGTCAGAAGCCGCAACAATAGAAAGCAGTAAAGAGGTGGTCAAAATCTGCACACTCGCCGCACAGAAAGGTATGGTCAATATCTTTATCGTGATTTTCTCTATGACTCTCAGCCTCGCCTTCTTTAACGCCCATTTCTTCATTGGGTATCTTGTTGGCATCGCATTTTTCGGTCTGTTTCAGGCTATATTTATGGCCAACGCAGGTGGCGCATGGGATAATGCCAAGAAGATAGTCGAGGTCGATATGGGTGAAGCGGGTACGCCCTTGCATGAAGCGGCCGTTGTCGGCGATACGGTTGGTGATCCCTTCAAAGACACCTCTTCCGTATCCTTGAATCCGGTCATCAAGTTCACGACATTGTTTGGTTTGTTGGCTGTTGAGATAGCTGTGACAATGCAGAGCACCGGTCTGAAGCTGGGTATTAGCGGTATATTCTTCCTGATTGCGTTGGTCTTTGTATATCGCTCATTCTACTTCTCGAGGATCTCTGAAGAAGAAATATAAGACGAACGGTCTATAGCCATAAACAAAAAAGCGCCCATATCTTGGGCGCTTTTTTTGTTGTTATTGCTTTCTGTCGGATGATCTGTTAAGGAGAAAAATGGGATACGAGACAAGGGGGGATGGATGTATCCATCCCCCCTTTTTTTTGGAAGGAGCAAACTATGGGTTTCAAATGTGGTATTATAGGTCTTCCGAATGTCGGTAAATCCACCATCTTTAACGCTCTCACTGCTGCCGGTGCCGAGGTGGCGAATTATCCCTTCTGTACAATCAATCCCAATGTTGGCGTCGTTCCTGTTCCTGATCCAAGACTTGAAAATATCGCGAGAATTATAAATCCACCCAAGTTTACATTTACCACGATGGAGTTTGTTGACATTGCCGGCTTGGTGAAAGGGGCGAGCAGGGGGGAAGGTTTGGGAAACAGATTTCTCGGAAATATAAGGGATGTTGATGCTATCGTACATATCGTACGTTGTTTCGATGATCCCAATGTGTCACATGTTCACGGTATTGTGGCTCCTGCCGATGATATTGAAGTTGTCAAAATGGAGTTGATCCTGTCGGATCTTGAGACAGTTGAAAAGAGAATAGAAAAGATGGAAAAATCGGCAAAGAAGGGGGATAAGCTGCATCATGCCGAACAGGAACTCTATCACACGATACAGGAATCCCTTGGAAAGAATATACCTGTAAGAAATATCGAGTTTAGTCCCGAAGAGGAAACAATTTTGAGGGAGCTCAACCTTATTACGGCCAAAAAAGTTTTGTATGTTGCAAATGTCAGTGAATCTGAGCTGAAAGAGAAGGGGGAATATACATACACGGCAGAGAAGATAGCTAACGCAGATAGATCTGAGATGATTGTTATCTGCGGTGATATGGAAGCGGAAATAGCGGATCTTCCGGAGGATGACAGACGGGAGTTTCTTGAAGATCTTGGTTTGAATGAGTCAGGGCTCCAGAAGCTGATCAAGGCTGGTTACCGTCTGCTGGATCTAATCACCTTCTATACTGCGGCGGGCGCGGAGCTTCGTGCCTGGACAATCCCATCAGGCACAAAGGCGTCTCAAGCTGCCGGAAAGATACATACTGATATGGAAAGGGGCTTTATAAGGGCGGAGGTTCTTAATTATGAAGATTTTGCGAGAGTAGGGAGCATGTC
The DNA here is from genome assembly GCA_964603235.1 of uncultured Syntrophaceae bacterium. Taxonomy (GTDB): domain Bacteria; phylum Desulfobacterota; class Syntrophia; order Syntrophales; family UBA2210; genus UBA2210. Next base: position 10,237 of record CAZRUU010000003.1, read on the forward strand.
CGCTGCAAAGGAAAAGGGTTTTGTCCGGATAGAGGGAAAAGATCATATTATTCTTGATGGAGATATAGTGTACTTCAGGTTTAATGTTTGATGGTAAAAGAAGGTGAGGCCTTTTCGTAGAAACTGATATGGTGGATGGCGGAAGAGTTTAAACCCCCGGCCACCCGATATACAAACAGAGAGCCGGCAAATCTCTCAGATTCACAGGGGGGGGCCGGTGAGTGGAAAGGAGGGAACTCTAAAACCACTCACCGGCAACTACTTCAGTCTTCAGAAGGATCCAGAAGGAAAAATTTTTCGCTCAAATTGCCATCTTTTGGTTTCTTTTCTACGGAGGCTTCATCTTCGCTGCTGGCCGATGGCGTTAAAATAGCCGTTTCCTGCCGATCTTTCTCAGATTCCTTGGAGACTGCCCGGCTATTTTCAATGGTATGTATTGATTTATTCTTTTTCGCTTTTACATACATAAGATTTCGATTAAACCTGCTCTATGATTAATGATTAATTGCATATGTAAAAAACATGCAAACACGTTTTGCGTGCCTCCCCGATGGGTGATGCTATTCAGGGAGGCACTTTTTCATCTGCTTATTCCTACGAAGGAATTTTATACACCCAACTTACACATCTCCGGCGACAGGTCTACATAGGGGTAGATATCTTGTCGAAAAGTTTTTCATCCGACTTAACGGGCCAGGCTTTTTCCTCAGAGGGAATTATAAAAACAGGAACCGCGCTGTGTCGGAGGACCATCTCGGCAACACTTCCGAAGAAGGTGTGTTTTAACCCTGTTCTTCCGTGAGTGCCTATAACAATAA
>CAZRUU010000003.1:11154-21062 GCA_964603235.1 uncultured Syntrophaceae bacterium
ATCTGCATTTTCAGATAAATCTGTACAAAAAAGAACCTTCTTGTATTTAGGATATTCTATCATTTTCGTTCTCCTTCCTTTGCTTTGGTTAGAAATCTTCTTGTATTCCCCGCTACAGGAACCCTTTAAACAACTCGCTTGATATATTAGCAAAAACAATGCCAAGGCGGAATCAGCAAGACGAAATTCGTGAGTTTAAATTGTTTAGGGAATTAAGCTAGTTATGAAATTGGGCTGAGGTAGATTGAACGCTGCGCAATAATGGGTATAAGAATTATATTGTTATTTGAAGCAAAAATCCTCATGAAGCGTGCTATCTCCGCACTGAATCTTGACTGCAGAACTGTTTCAAGTGGCGAGAACACACAAGAGTGTGCGAATATGGAACGTATTGTGCGTATAGCGCACTTTTATTGGGTGGTATTATTTAAAAGATTGTTTTCCAATTTTTTTAGTTCGCGCATGAGGGTATAGCGTGAGATACCAAGTTGTCTTGCGGCTATTGCCTTATTGCCGCGATTGACTTGGAGCGCCTTTTCAAGGATCTCTTTTTTTATTTTGTTTGTCAATTCATCTATCGTGTTTCTGTAGTCTATCGGGTAAGATAAACTTAGAGAAGATAATTCACTGGTATGCATTTCCGATGCCTGGGGCACCGTTAACCTGATCTCCGGGGGAATATTATCAGATGTGATAAGGGTGCTTATGCTCTGAAATATCATAATCCTTTCGATAATGTTTTTCAGCTCTCGAACATTTCCAGGCCATGGGTATCTTTTTAGAATTTTCTCCGCGCCGGTTGTGAAACCTTTTACGCTTTTGTTCAGTTTTGTGTTGAACTCTCCAATGTAGTGATATGCGAGTGGCATTATATCTTCAATTCTCTCTTTAAGTGGGGGTATGATAATCGGAACAACGTTTATCCTGTAGAAAAGATCTTCCCGGAAGGTACCTTCATTTACCATATGCCACAGATCTTTGTTTGTGGAAAATAGAAATCGGACATCGATAGGGATATCTTGTATGCCTCCAAGCCGGCGGACATGGTTGTCTTCGAGCATTCTGAGAAACTTTGCCTGTATCGAAGGACTCATTTCGCCTATCTCGTCCAAGAGAAACGTCCCTTCGTTTGCGTGTTCAAGAAGGCCCACTTTTCTCTTTCTGGCATCGGTGAAAGCGCCGGCCTCGTAACCGAATAGTTCACTTTCCAGTAGAGTTCCCGGTATCGCCGCACAATTTATCTCCACAAAGCGCTTTGACTTTCTGGCGCTTTGCCTGTGAATCGCCCTGGCTATCAATTCTTTTCCGGTACCGCTTTCACCCCGTATGAGGACATTCGTATCATGCCCGGCCACATCGCTTATCATGTGAAATATGTCTACCATCTTCTTGGAATTTCCTATGATATTATGAAAACCCAACAACTCATTTTCCTTTTCCTTGAGTATTTTAACTTCTGTTTTTAAAGATTTTGCTTCGAGGGAAAGCTGAGAATGCATAATTGCGTTATCATATGAAACGGTGGCATTTGTGATTAATATATCCAGAGAGCCTTTCTGACCTGTAGAGTAATCTCCGTGTTTTTTACCAAGGTAGAGTACACCAATAAATTTATCCTTTATCCTCAGTGGAACAGCTATCTCCGAAGAATAACCTTTAAATATGGGTGTTGTGTCTGTATTTTGAAGAGAAGTTTGAACTATGATAGTTTCGGTATCGATGGCCTTCTTGATGATACTTTGTCCTATCTTCGAATAATATATGTTCTTTTCATCCAGAAATATCTGTTCCCCGGTGCTTATCAGGCATTTGTCTTTTTCTGTATCCAGAAAGCACAGCAACGCCCTGTCCGCGTTTCCTATACTGAGGGCATTGTTTATAACTGTTTTGTGTATCTTATCCAAAGCGTAACTTGAATTCAGCTGGGATACGGCTTCTTGTAGTACCCTCAGTCTCTCGATTTTCTTAAAATTGTCTTCAAGTAATCTCAAATTATGTATTACTATGCTTGCATGATTTGCAAAGGCCAGCAGGGTATTTACTATTTCCGGTGAAAATTTGGTTTTCTTCTCGTGCCACACGGCTATGATGCCGATAATATCGTCTTTTATCTTGAGCGGACCGCAAAAGGCCGAGTAAGAATTATTCCCTACACTGTAACGGTTTGTTATCTTGAGGTCTGTGTGAGTAATTCTGGGATCTGTTTCCGAATCGTCAAGGACGATATAGGTGCCGGTTTTTGCAACTTTTGTCATGAGACAGTCGTGCTTTTCCAGGTTCAGACTTTCCGAGAATGCTATTTTAGTTTCCTCTGGATTGTAATTTTTAACTGCTTTAGTGACCAGTTTCTCTTTCTTTTCATCCAACAGACATATTATCCCAATGTGAAACCCCATTGTATCTACCGCTTCATCTAAGATTTTCTGAAGGATTTCGTCATCCTGGAGCGGAGTTGTGATCAGGGAGCTTATGCGGTAAAAACATTTAAGGATGCGTCCGGTGGAGTAAAAGAAATCAGAACTCATAAGACTGCCTCGGAATATTTATGCTTTATCATATCTCAAGAATTGCATTGAGAAGGTTCCCCTTCCCTGGGTAACTGAACGCAGGTCTGTCGAATATCCAAACATTTGTTTCAGGGGAACGTGGGCACTTATCTCACTGACGTAACCCTTGTGATTTATGTTTTTGACTTCCCCTTTTCTCGAGTTGATATTTCCTATGACTTCGCCCATAAATTCAGCTGGTGTTATTATATTCACCGCAACGATAGGTTCCAGCAGGATGGGTTTTGCGCGTGAGCACCCGTTTGAAAAGGCTGTTGAAGCGGCTATTTTATAGCCCAATTCCGTTGAGTCTGTTTCCCTGTAAGAACCCCCGGTGATCCTTATAATAACATCAACAACCGGATAGCCTGCCACAATACCGCTGAGAGCGGCATCCCGGATACCTCTTTCTATAGTAGCGTGAAACTCTTCCGGAATCACTTCATTTTTGATTTCATCTATGAATTCCAGTCCATTGCCCCGTTCATTGGGTTCCAGGTGCAGAGTAACATGTCCGAAATGTTTTCTGTCGCCGAGTTTCCTGTCGAATATCTCTTCGACGTCGGTTTCTTCTTCTATAGTTTCTCTGTAGACAACCTTGGGTTTGCCTATATTCACATTGGTGCTAAATTCTCTTATGAGTCTGTCTGTTATGATTTCAAGATGAAGTTCACCCATTCCGGAGATGATAGTTTGTGCCGTTTCGTTGTCATATTTTATCTTGAGAGTGGGGTCTTCGCTTGCCAATTTTGCAAGGGCGGATGAGAGTCTCTCCTGGTCTCCGGGTGTTTTAGCCTCAATTGCCTGACTGATTACCGGTTCGTAAAATTCTATCGTTTCCAGGATAATAGGATTAGATTCCTCACATATGGTATCCCCGGTAGACGTGTCTTTCAAACCTATTACCGCTATTATATCTCCGGCTACAGCTTCAGATACACGTTCTCTCTTATTTGAGTGCATTTTCAGAAGTCTGGAGACCTTTTCTTTTTTCCCCTTACTTGCGTTATATATATCTTCCCCAGCCTTTATTTTGCCGGAGTAGATTCTTATATAGGTGATTTTTCTTCCCTCATCCAGCATGACCTTGAATGCGAGTGCTGCGAGCGGATCTTTTACATTGCTGCGACGTTTTTCAATAGCTTTAGTTTCGGGATTGATGCCTTCAACGGGTGGCATGTCTTCAGGAGATGGCAGAAAATCAGTGATAGAATCAAGGATCAGTTGAATTCCCTTATTCCGCAGGGCCGTACCGCACATTACAGGTACTACTTTTAACAGAAGTGTCGCATTCCTGATCGATTCAATGATCTCTTTTTCGGTAATTTCGTTTCCCTCTAAATATTTTCCGGCGATAACATCGTCAATCTCTGCAAGTGTTTCGATGAGCTTCTCGCGGTATTTTTCTGTCTCGGGCAGCATGCCGGCAGGAATATCAGAAATGTCATATGACAACCCCAGATTATCTTCGTCCCATGTAATCCTCTTTTGTCCGATAAGATCAATTACTCCTTGGAATGTTTCATTCTTTGTATAGGGTATCTGAATCGGAAGAGGTGTGGAGTTGAATCTTTCTCCCATCATATTTATCGTGCCGTAATAGTCTGCACCAACTCTGTCCATCTTGTTGATGAAGGCTATCTTGGGAACGCCGTATTTGTCCGCCTGGTGCCACACGGTCTCCGATTGTGGTTCCACTCCTCCGACGGCGCAAAAGACTGCCAGCACCCCATCCAGTACCCTGAGAGATCGTCCAACCTCCATGGTGAAGTCTACATGCCCAGGTGTATCAATTATGTGTATTTCACTGTCTTTCCAGTGGCAGGTAGTGACCGCGGAGGTAATGGTTATCCCTCTCTCCTGCTCCTGTGCCATCCAGTCCATAACCGCCTCACCGTCATGCACTTCGCCCAGCTTGTGGGTCTTGCCGGTGTAGTAGAGAATTCTCTCCGTTACGGTTGTCTTCCCCGCGTCGATATGGGCAACTATCCCTATATTCCTTATTTTTGAGAGTTTTGTGATAGCCATATTATTGTGTCTTTAAGAGTGATTTTCTACTATTAATTCCCTGTTTGCAGTGAAGGGCTTACTGGTTTCTATGTGGCCCTTTATTGTTTTCAGGTCTTTGCCTTCTACCAGTATTTTTACTTTTTTGATGGATGGTACATTTATGGTGATGGTGTTCGTCAGCGAGTATATAGTCAACATTTCACTGGCGCTTCCTCCGGGATGAAAGTCAATCAGGTTCCTGTCGAAGTCGATATAGGCTATTCCATCCTTTATGTTAACTTTCCTGAGAGATGTTTTCCCTGGGAATGTTTTTGCCAGATCGGCGGTGCCGGGACCGCTGATCAATGCTTTGACCAGCTTTCTGACCTTGTCGGTAGAAGATTCTACGTCTGGAATATACCTTTCTTTGGGAATGAGAAATCGCTCATTGGGATCGGAGAAATACAATTTTACCTTTTGTTTCTCTTTTTTTACCATTGGAACTATTGCGGCTCTTTTGCCATCGGCGGGAGGATATATATAATCAAACAGTGAAAGAAAAAAGAAGACAAGAAATCCCACGCCAATCAGGGTCATTAGCGAGAGATAGAATATCCTGGTGTTCTTTTTCTTCTGTTTTGCCTTTATCTGTTTGGATTTTGACTTTTTCTTTGATCCCATAATAAGTTTATTCCTCTGTTGAAAAACGCGCCAAATCTAAGGTAATTATTATGCCCTGTCAAGACAAGAAGGCCAGAAACCATCGTGATGTTAATTTCGACTACGACGGTTCACAACATACTTCTAATTTGGAATTTCGCCTTGGCGCAGGTTTACGGTGAAATATAGTCCAGTTTTTCCTTTGCTTTTAATCCGAACACCGATCCCGGATTGGCTTGAATAACAGATCGTAATTCTTTAACCGCCTTTTTCTCGTTTCCTGCTTCCAGGTAGCTTAACCCCAGCCAATATCGCGATTCGATCATGCCCGGCGCCATATCGATGGATTTTCTCAGGCAGTGTACTGCCCCGGCGATATTATGCCCGGCGAGATATGCGATCCCCATGTTTTTCTGGATTAGTGGAAATATCATCGTGTTGGGTTCTCTCTTAAGCGCTGATTCGTATTTTGTCAGCGCTGTCTTGTAATCTCCCTTTTTGTAGTATGCCCAGCCGATATTGTTCAGCGCTATGGCCGGGGTTTCGTAGAGCATATTCGAGAGAGCCAGGCCAAATTCTTCTATTGCACTGTCGTAAAGACCTGCTCCCAGGTATATGGTTCCCAGATAGTTATGTGCCTCCGAATAATCGGGTTTTATGGACAGAGCTTTTTTGAATTCACCCTTTGCTTCTTCCTTCATGCCGTTTCCGTAATATGAAAGTCCGGTATAGTAATGTATTTCCGGATCATCTGGTGAAAGGCGCTGTGCCGCAAGAAATTCCCTTAGGGCCGGGGGGAATTGTCCCGATTTAAGATAGGCGCTGCCTATATTTACATGGTTGGCGGCCTTCTCTCTGCTTTCATGGCTTGTGGCGCAGCCTGTGAGAAATATCACGCCGGTTATCATTGACAGCAGAATTAAATCTTTAAATGTTTTGTTTTTCATAATATGGCTACTACCGGTTATTGTTTGCATTTACCCACCAGTCGCCTTTATCCTTGAACCACCACTCGGACGAATCTGTCTCGGTTATAGCCTTCGCCAGCTTTTTCGCGGTGTCTGTGCAGAGTCTTTTGATGGCAAAGCCTATCCATTCTTTGCTGTACTTGTTGCCCAGATCATCATATTCCTTCAACTGCAGGATCAGCGCCAGTTGATCGGCGTCATGTGCTATAATAGATTCTCTGGTTTTTTTTTCATTGAACTCGTTTATAGCGCATCTTATCTCATCTCCGAAGAAAAGAGTTTCCGCAAGTTCATCAACCGCCTTCTTTTCATCCACATCTACATATTTTTTGTTGACGTAATTCATGTCGCCGGTTCTTGCTTCCGGAAGATCGTGAGTCAGACACAATTTCAGAACTCTTGATTCATCCACTTCAGGTTCCAGTTTGCACAGGGCATAGCCGATGAAGATCGTCCGCAGTGTATGTTCCGCTACCGATTCGCAGCCGGACCCCAAGAACTGAAACCCTGATCTCGGTGTTTTTTGCAGCATTCCCGCCTCAAACAGAAAATTTGCTATATCTTTCATATTAACCCTTCTTAAGCGTCTTGATTCTGTTCTCCATCATATCATACACTTTCCTTATCTCCAGCTGGAGAGATGCGATACCGTCAGGTTTCATGGACACCAATCTGCCGAGACGCTCGTGCCAGTACTGGACCACGGATATTTCGTTTTCCCTTATCTTGATTTCAACCTTTTTTTGAAATTCTCTTAAAAAATTGGGGTCGGCCATATCGATTACTCTTTCTGTTTCGAGGTACGGATGTGCCATTTTTATTTGTTGTTGTGGAACATATATCATTTGAGGTCCAGTTGCAACAGTCACTTGTCCGTCAGAATCCGATACGAATTTGACCCTGTTCACCGGTGAATTGTCTGTACAGGCGTTCTGCCATAATCTGACCCCCATTCAATATGTACTTTTGATCCTTAAGTCGTAAAAGATGGCACATTTTTGATTCTTATCTGGTATTTGTATTCTTTTGGCTTGACTTGACTTTTTTATCCCATTATAAAGTGGAGTTCTCAAGATTAATGATTATAAAACAACAAGAAGGGGGAGGAAAAATTATGAAAAGCTATTTGGGGAAAGTCTTTATCGCTGCAATTGTCCTGACATTTGCAGTATCCATGATACCGGGAGCCGGGATCGCAGCTGATGATACGATAAAATTGGGTGTCGCCGGCGCTCACAGCGGGGATCTTGCTTCCTATGGTATACCTTCCGTGAAGGCCGCTGAGCTTGTGGTCAAAGACATCAACGCGAAGGGTGGGATCCTGGGTAAGAAGGTGGTTCTCCTCGTGGAAGATGACGTATGCAAACCGGAGGTTGCCACAAACACGGCCACAAAGCTGTTATCTCAGGGTGTTGATGTTGTTATGGGGCACATCTGCAGCGGTGCCACCAAGGCTGCTCTAGGCATATACAGAAGTGAAAACATTATCTGTATGTCGCCATCCGCAACAAACCCGCCTCTGACACAGAGCGGTGACTATCCCAACTTTTATCGTACCATTGCTTCGGATGATGCCCAGGCACTTCTTGAGGTAGATTACGCGCTTGATGTATTGAAAGCCAAGAAGATTGCCGTACTGCATGACAAGGGCGATTATGGCAAGGGATTGGCGGAATTCGCGAAGAGCTATATTGAAAAGGACCCCAGGGCCAAACTAGTACTGTATGAGGGTGTCACGCCTGGTGCTGTAGATTATTCAGCTGTTGTTCAGAAAATAAGGCGTTCAAAAGCCGATGCGGTAATATTCGGTGGTTATCATCCTGAGGCGTCGAAGATTATCATGCAGATGCGCAAAAAAAGGATGAAGACGGCCTTTATTTCTGATGATGGTGTGAAAGATGATACCTTTATCAAGGTTTCGGGCAAATACGCGGAAGGTGTCTATGCCACCGGTCCGAGAGACACATCCTCGAATCCTTTGGCGATTGCCGCCGTTGAAGCGCATAAAAAGGCATATGGCGCTGATCCGGGTGCTTTTTTCCTCAATGCATATGCCGCGACACAGGCCCTGCTGAACGCGATTGAAAAAGCGGGATCGACCGACTATGACGCGGTGTCAAAGGCCCTGAAGACCGAATATGTTGAAACACCCCTTGGAAAGATCAAATTTGATGATAAGGGAGATGCTATAGGAATCGGGTTCTCTATATATCAGGTCCAGGACGGCAAATATGTCGAACTGAAATAGCACAAGAATGCGAAAGTATATATTAAAATAAATCAGGGGGCAGGTGTAAAAGCCTGACCCCTGATTTATTGTATTCGGCAACCTGAAAGATATAAAGTTGACGGTTTTGTAAAAAGTCCAAAGATACTATCTTACGTCATTCCGGCGAAAGCCGGAATCCAGTTTTTTAAGTAGTTGCGAATCATCTGGACTCCGGTTTTCACCGGAGTGGCGATTTTTTACTAGCGCATCAAGGTTAAAGGATAGATTGATTTAAGATGGATTATTTTCTGGAGTTGTTTCTGGGCGGGCTTACCCGCGGGAGTATTTACGCCCTTATTGCCCTCGGCTATACCATGGTATATGGCATTATTGAGCTGATAAATTTCGCCCATGGTGAGATCTACATGATCGGCGCATTCACCGCGCTGATTGTGATATCCGTTCTTACCCTTATGGGTATGAACACACTTGCCATACTTATAATAGCCGGGGTGATTGCTGTCATATATTCGAGTGCCTATGGCTATACTGTTGAGAAGATAGCCTATAAGCCGCTGCGCAATGCGCCTCGTCTTTCGGCTCTCATAAGTGCCATCGGGATGTCATTGTTTCTACAGAATTATGTGCTCCTGGCGCAGACATCCGATTTCCTGCCTTTTCCGAGCCTGATTCCTGACTTTGAGTTTATGGAGCCGTACGCGCACATAATCGGTTCGACGGAGATTGTTATCCTCATAACGACGGCTGTTGTTATGATCCTTCTTACCATCCTGATAAAGTTTACGAAGATCGGCAAAGCGATGCGGGCGACATCCCAGGATAAGACGATGGCGATGCTGGTGGGTATTAATGTAAATCGTGTTATTTCCGTCACGTTTATCGTGGGTTCGGCGACGGCGGCGATAGGAGGAGTGCTTATAGCTTCTCATGTCGGCATGATTAATTTCTATGTCGGTTTCATAGCGGGAATAAAGGCATTTGTCGCCGCGGTTCTGGGGGGGATCGGAAGCATTCCAGGGGCCGTTTTAGGTAGCTTTGTCCTTGGCTGGACAGAGAGCTTTGCTACCGGGTATGTCTCGAGTGATTATGAAGATGTCTTCGCCTTCCTGTTTCTTGTGCTTATCCTGATCTTCAGGCCCGCGGGCATTCTGGGGCGATCAGAGAAACACAAAATATAGCGTGGCAATCTATTGTTTGCAGGGTTTTGGAAGTTGATTAAATTTAATGAGATAAGAAGAGCCCTTCTGGTTTCTGTATGGTTCATGTTTCTGACGTTTCCCATTATGGTGATCCGCGTCAATCCTGTGGAACAGATCGTAGAATGGCGCTGGAAGAACATGGTGCTGGTGGGTATCGGAAGCTTTTTTCTTTCGTTTGTCTGGAATTATCTCATGAAGCGAAAGGAGCTTGGCTTTAAGAAGGCCGAGGCTGGAGAAGAAACAGGTACGATTCCCCTGGCCCATAAAATCGTGGGAGAGAAAAGGATATATATACCCGGGCTGGTTGCCATTGGTG
>CAZRUU010000004.1:0-16617 GCA_964603235.1 uncultured Syntrophaceae bacterium
GCTCACGCCAGCGTTTTACGAAATCCCCGGTTTCCATGGGGCGCTCATCTGGGGGCGTAAGAAAGACTCTCACACGGGCGAGGTGTCCACCAGAGGATCCACTTGCTCCTCTCCCGATTTCGGCGAAAATGCCCTGAACCAGTCTGTTGCCTCCGTTTTTCTTAGTGATTTGCTGAGCTGCATCAACCAGGATAGATTGTATGGCCTCGGTTTTTTCGACGGGTGAACCGTAAGGCAGGGCCACCTCGGCCTGGGCGAAATCCGCTTCAATCCGTTCCATCAGGGTCATTCCTATACGCCCGCTTTGCACATAGGAGAGGGTGAGTATGAGCACCGCCAAGCCAAGGGCGAGGGTCAGGTAACGGTAAGAAAGTGTCCGATCCAGAAACGGCGCGTATACCGTTTTTATCATGCGGATAAGCGCTTTGCTGAAACGCTGTTGTTGCCGGTGAAACCATGCCGCCGGTCCCCGACGGTTTCTTTCTCTTTGATGTCCGAGATGAGCCGGCAGGATAAAGAGGCTTTCCACGAGGGAAATTAGAAATACCGTAATTACCACTACGGGAATTGCCCGAAAAATCTTTCCAATAGTTCCCGGAATAAAGTACAGGGGCATGAAAGTTACGATATTAGTCAGAATACTGAAGATGACGGGTCGCGCCACCTCGCGTACTCCTTCTATCGCTGCTTTCATGCAGGGATATCCCTGCTGCCGATATTTATAGACATTTTCCCCCACCACAATGGCATCGTCCACCACAATCCCCAGCGCGACGATAAATGCAAAAGTGGACATCATGTTGATGCTCACACCTAGGAGAGGCAGGAATAATAATGAACCGAGAAAGGATATGGGGATCCCCATAGTTACCCAGAAGGCCAGACGGGCTTCCAGAAAAACCCCTAGCAGTACCATTACCAGGATCAGCCCGAGGTATCCGTTTCTCAGAAGCAGATTCAGCCGCTGGCGATAATGATCTGCTCGGTCATTCACGGTCGCAACCTCGATCCCCGGTGGCAAGGTCTCGCGAAGAGTCTCTATCTGTTCCAGTACCGCATCAGCAACCGATATGGGCGTCTGATCTCCTACCCGATACACGTCTATTATCACCGCGGGCTTTCCGTTATAGGTGGCATAGGTATCCGTATCCTCAAACCCGTCCATCACCGTTGCTATATCTTCGAGCAGCACCTGTGTTCCATCGTTGGAAGAGATAATGGGTATCCGGGCAAACTCATCTCCATAATCACGGCGCTCCTTCATTCGCACCAGAATCTCTCCTCCGGAGGTTTTGATGCCCCCTCCCGGAAGTTCAACCGCAGCCTCCCGTACCTTTTGCGCCACCTCTTCCAGGGTAAAGTTGTAGCTTCTCAGTTTTTCCTGTGGCACTTCAATGCTGATCTCAAGGGGGCGAACACCGGATAGATCCACTTGGGTAATCTCCGGATCCTGCAAGAACTGATCGCGGGCCTGCTCTGCCACCTCGCGCAAGATCCGTTGGTTCTGGTCTCCGTATAATACTACTGAAATAACCTCCCTGCGTCGTGACAGGATAGTTACCTGAGGTTCTTCTGCTTCATCGGGAAAGGATCCTATACGATCCACCTCACTCTTGATATCCTGAGCGAGTTTTTCCAGATCGGAGCCAGAGACGACCTCAACGGTTACGGTCGCGGCACCTTCCCTGGCGCGGGATGTAATTTCACTTACGTCATCCAGCCCGGAAACGGCCTCTTCCAAGGCCAGAACAATCCCCTGTTCCACCTCTTCCGGGCTTGCACCGGAGTAGGGGACGGTTACAGTCACATAATCCATCTCAAAATCAGGAAACAACTCCTGCTTAATCTGCATCCCAAAGATCAGTCCTCCCACCAGCAGGACAAGCATCAGCAGGTTGGCCGCAACGGAATTACCGGCCATCCAGACCAGCGGGCCACGTCTGTTATTGTTCTTTTCGTTCGTTTCCATGCTATATGTCTTTCCTATTTCTCAGAAGATTCTTCTGATTGTGACCGCTCAGTAAGCGATTCAGGAACATCACTCGATGACTGAGCAATACGGAGATACATTTTGTCAACAGGTGCTGCCAGATCGGAGATGATCAGGTGTTCCCCCTCTTTAACTCCGGTTTTTACCAGAACTGTCTGTGTGTCCCGCCAGACGATATCAACTTCTCTAATATAGAGCCTTCCGTCATCTCCGCAGATCCACACCTTTGTGTTATCCCGCAGAGCGGCACGCGGAATGCGGAATACATCGTCGAGTTCACGCCCCTGGATCTCAACCCTGACATACTGACCTATCAGGAGAGGGGAGTGCTTTGCTTTTGGGGTTTTCAGGTTCAGGGGATCTTTGACCGAGACCAGAACACGCGCCATGCGCCCCTCTGCTTCCAGGTCGCTGAGCAGCTTTATCACCGTGCCGGTGCGCTCGTCAGGCGTTTCCAGATCGTTGCCGTAGCTGATACGCACCTCAGAGCCCTTATCTCCATTCTTGCGGGGTATGGTAATCCATTTCAGGCGATCGACCGGGATGGAGACCTGAATCCGGTACTCATCGGTTCCCACCAGCTCAGCGAGCTGATCATTAATGGAAACCTGAGAACCGAGGTCCACATTTTTAGCGCGAATGATCGAGTTAAATGGAGCGCTGAGAGCGGTACGCGCCAGATTCAGGCTGGCCTGCTTAAGTACCGCCTGTGCCGCGGCCAGATCCGCCTTTGCTTTTTCAAGATGAGGTTTGCGCAGTGCCAGCTCACCATCCCGGGCACCTGTCAGCGTTTCGCCGTTAAGCAGTTCCCATTCTCGCTGTGCTACTTTCTGCTGTCCCAGCTCAAGTTTCAGCTCGTAGGTGGCGTTGATGACCTGGCTTTGTTCTTCTTCCACGGCCAGCTTGTAGTCTTCCGGGTCAATCCGGAGTAGCTGGGCTTCTTTTTTAACAAACCCACCCTCCATGAAGTCGGGATGAATCGCCACGATTTCACCGGATACGCGTGTCTTGAGGGCGATCTCCCGGGCGGGGATAACGGTGCCCATGGCAGGCACAATAACCGTTTCGCTGGATCGATTAACTGTTTCGATCTGAACCAGGGGAGCCTCCTTTGCCGGCTGTTTTTTCCCGGCCGTTGGACTGGTAGCGTTGATATACGATGCCCCGGCAATAGCTACGACCAGAATCAACAATGGAAGCAGCGCCTTGAGTGCTATTCGGACCCACCTGGCGTGTGGCGCAGGGTGTTGCTCCGGTCTTTCTTTCTCCATGGATACTGTTTTCATATGCGTATCATCCTTCATTGTTTATTTGTCATTTTGTTTCAGTTATTTAAAATTTTGCATCAGGTTTCAAGCCGTCCGTCCATGTGCCGCCCAAGGCACGATGAAGGTTCACCCGATAGATAAGCAGTTCCGTATGCCGCTGGATCAGATCCCGTTCAAGGCCTTGAACCGAGAGCAACTGGGTGAGCACCGGCAGGTAGTCATTGAGTCCTTTAAGATATCGATCGCGGGCCTGATTGAGCGCTTCGCGGGCAACGGCAATTTCAGCCTCGAGGGCCTTGATGTGCTGTCGCTGCTTCTCCTCGCTAACCAGGGCATCTTCAACCTCCTTTACGGCGGTTACCACGGTTCGGTGATATGCGGATAATTGTTCATCTACAACAGCCCTTGTCCGATCTACTTCGGCGGCCAGTCGATTTCCGTCAAAGATTGGAGCGGTAAGATTTGCCGCGAGACTGAGCAGCCAGTTATTAAACAACATGCTCCATTCCCCGGACCCGTAACTCGCTGAGGCAGTCAAGCTGATACGGGGTAGCCGGTTTGCGCGGGCGGCCGCCACCTGCCAATCCGCAGCGTACAGTCGCAAACCTGCCGATCGGATATCGGGTCTTGAGGAGAGTAAATCAGCGGGCAACCCCGTTGCGGGGATCGAGACAGGAAGCGGCAATGTATTCCTGGTAATCTTAACAGGTGTTTGCGGAGGTTTGCCAAGCAGCAAGGTCAGTTCATGCATGAATAATAGCTCCTGTGCCTCTATGAGGGGTATCCGGGCCCCGACCTGTTCGACTATCTGTCTCTGCTGATACACATCCAGCGCGGATACCATGGCATTTTGAAACCGAAGCTCCACCAGTTCCAGATAGGTCTTGTTGATTTGAAGCTGCTTTTCCAGAAGCGCTTTCTGAATTCTTTGGGAGATAATATTCGCCCACCGATTGGTAACCTCGGAAGCCACCGTCATGGCAGCGGCATTCACATCTTCCCGCGTGGCGGGAACATCCAGCCTCGCGGCCTCACGCCCGGAACGAACACGCCCCCAGAGATCCAGCTCATAGGAACTGATCAGACCGAGAGAGTAATCCTTGATTGTCTGGGTATTTGCTGATCCGTTCTCCGTTCGCTTGCGTCCCTGGGATGCGCCGGCAGTGCCGGCGAGATCAGGATAGATCCCCGATCCTGCCTGAACCGCCAAGGCCCGTGCCTGATCTAAACGCGCCCAGGCTGCTTGAATGGAAAAATTTCCGGATAATGCTTCCTCTACGAGAGCGTTGAGTTCCCGGTCATTAAATACCTCCCACCATCGTTCAGGGCTCTCTTCCTCCGTAGTGTAGAGGGAAAAGGTTTCTGGAAATTCATTTTCAGGATTGTTCCGGACCTGGGCCTTAAAGGTGGTGCACGATGATGCATAAAAAACGAGCAGCATAAACACTATCAGGGTTTTCAGATGATGCTTCATGATTTGTTTCCTTTAGTCGAACTCTTAATCTCCCCGATACCGGCCAGAGAAAAGAGGGTAATATGCTGTGTTAAGGTTTCTGTTTGTCTTGATCTGAACCTGTTGTTGTCCCCAGGTTTGTTAAAATCCAGTAGAAGACATTAACTTATCACGTTCGAGGCGCACAAATGGCACTGTTCCTGAGACCCGCTTCCATCAAATAAATCCCTCACGATCCCTTCGAGCAACTCCCATTCAGGGCAGATTGCCCGCTCAATAATCGCCGGGGTTGGCTCTGGAATATCACTGGCCATCAACCGCTGAAAATGACCGGCCGGACCCTTACTGAGCCGCCTTTTGAGCATCCCCGAAATAAAGACGCAGAGGCGCTTTTAAGAAGGCGCTGTTTGGTACCTCTTGGTGGATTATCTTGTGTTTGCATATTTAAATTCATTATTTGAAACAGACATTCAATTGTCTTTATCTACTAAGACGCACAACTCTGATAAAAGGCTACAAGAGAAGATTGGTGAAGAGAACTTTTTGTAATTCTTTTGTGTTCTGATACAGGGCATTTATGTCCCCAAGAGAAGTAGCATCCAAGCTATTATTTAATCAATACAGCTAGCTATAACCTCCATCCGCTCTCCGAAAAGTGCAGAAATGGTGTGCTAAAGTTGAGTCCACAATAAAATGTTTTCTCAGGCCCTGAAAATAGTAAACGCGCCGATAGCGATAAAGCCGATACCTGCAATTATGGAAAGATATTTCTCGCTAATATAATCGGAAATAAAACTGCCTGCAAGGACACCGATTGCCGATGCAACGATGAGGGCCAGAGACGCACCCAGGAACACGGTCAGCTTGCTCACGCCCTTGTCCGTCGCAAAGAGCATGGTGGCCAGCTGCGTCTTGTCGCCGAGTTCAGCGATAAAGACAGCGGAAAACACAACAGAGAGGGCTTTCAGATCCACAATGTTTCTCCTTGTTCAGTCACTCGAAAGTGCCATGAAAAATTGAATTATGTACCAGAACAGAAGGGCGACAGACGCGAACAATGACAGCGCGGTCGCAACATGCCGAAATTAACTATAACTAACCAGGAAATGATCCTTTTTCTTTAATATCAAACTGAGAGTCTTCTGACAACTCATATCTCATTTTCTATGATATACTCACCCGAATGGTTTTTCATGCCTTTCCCGGAAAACCGTATCTTGTGGTTTCAGCAAAAATGTACTACAGAAACGGTATGTAAACCGGTTTCACAAATCAGCATCACAGGAGTTTAACAACTATGACAATCTCTCGAAAAGTCGAAGGTTTTATGTCAAAGTCTTCCTGGATAAGGAGGATGTTTGAAGATGGGATAAAGATGAAGGAAAAATATGGCGTGGAGAACGTGTTCGACTTCAGTCTCGGAAATCCCAACGTTGCTCCACCTGACAGGTTCAGAGAACTGCTGGCGGAGATTGCGGGAGAGAGCACGCCGGGTGTCCACAAGTACATGCCGAATGTCGGTTACGCGCGGACGAGGGCTGAAATCGCGGCGCATCTTTCTGGTGAGCATTCGGTGGTCCTGTCTCCGGAACATGTTGTTATGACTTGCGGAGCTGGAGGAGCGTTGAATGTTGTATTTAAAACGCTTCTTGATCCGGGGGAAGAGGTCATCATACTGAAGCCGTTTTTTGCTGAATACACCTTTTATGTGGATAACCATGGCGGCGTTCCTGTATTTGTGGAGACAAATGAGGATTTTTCCCTGAATCTGGATGCCATTGAGACAGCTGTAACAGAGAAAACAAAGATAATTTTGATCAACTCTCCTAATAATCCCACCGGAAGGGTGTATGATGAGGAATCCATAAAGGATCTTTCGATGCTTATCGAGAGAAAAGAAAGGGAGTATGGTAAAGAAATATATCTTGTTTCTGATGAACCTTACAGCGCTATAGCTTACGATGGAATAAAAGTTCCAGGCATTCTTGGAGCCTGCAAGAACAGCATAATAGTCACGTCATATTCAAAGAGCCTGTCCATTCCGGGTGAAAGGATCGGCTATATAGCTCTTAACCCTGGGATATCTGATATTGACAAGCTTGTCGGGGGGATTGCTTTGTGCAACAGGATACTCGGTTTTGTGAACGCCCCGGCGTTTATGCAGAGAATCATAGAGCGGATGCAGGGAATATATGTCGATGTCGAGCACTACAGAAGGAAACGAGACCTGCTGTGTGACGGCTTGTGGAAAGCGGGGTTTGAGTTTGAAAAGCCTGATGGTGCTTTCTATCTCTTTCCCAGAACGCCGATAGACGATGATGTGGAATTTGTCCGCGCGTTGCAGGAGAAAAATATCCTTGTTGTCCCCGGGAGTGGATTCGGGGGCCCCGGACATATCCGTATCTCCTACTGCGTTGACGATTCTACGATTATAAACTCGATGGATGGGTTTGAGGAAGTTATGAGAAAGTACAAGAACTGTTAGTAAGTTAGAAATTATTTTCTGCATTTTTTGGCAGAAAATAATTTTGTTAACGCATTTATCCCGTTTATCGGGGTTAGGAGTGTTTCAAATGGAAGAACACCGACCATGGGGATATTATCAGGTACTTTCTGATGAAGCGGATCACAAGGTGAAGAGGATCGTTGTCTATCCCGGCAAACGCCTGAGTCTCCAGAGACACAGCCGTCGTGATGAGCACTGGTATCTGCTGGGCGGAGGGGGTATTGTCACCATCGGCAGTGAAGATCTGCATGTAAAAAGAGGACAATCGGTGGATATTCCCAGGGGCACATTACATCGTATGACGAATTCCGGGACGGAGCCTGTAATTTTTATAGAAGTGCAGACAGGCGATTATTTTGGTGAAGACGATATCGAGCGGGTTGAAGATGATTACGGACGGATCTAAATCGAACGGTTGATATGGAAACTGTAAAGATTACCATACTTGGATCGGGAACATGTGTTCCATCTCTCGTGCGTAGTTCGTGCTCTGTACTGATGGAGATGGGTGGCGCGAGACTCGTGTTTGACATGGGTATCGGCACGATGAGGCGGCTCCTCGAATCGGGCACCACGATAGGTGAGGTATCTCATATTTTTTTCAGTCACCTTCATCCTGACCATACCGGTGAACTGGTTAATTTTCTCTTCGCGAGCAAGTATCCGGAGGGGAGCCGGAGGCGCGACAGAGTCAGAATCACAGCCGCCGCGGGATTTATGGATTTTTATGAAAGGTTGAGGGCTGTGTATGGGCAGTGGATTGAACTGGAAGAGGGAATTGTGGATATTCTTGAGATGAGTAATTCAAGCCCGGATTCCATGCCGCTCGGTTTTGCGGCTATAAAAACCCTTCCCATGGCACATATAGAAAGCAGCATTGGTTACCGTGTTACGACACCTGACAATATATCCATTGTTTATACAGGGGATACCGATTACTGTGAAAACGCTGTAAGGCTCGCTATGGATGCCGATTTACTTATATGTGAGTCGTCGTTTCCCGATGAGCTGAAGGTTGACGGCCATCTGACACCCTCGCTCGCGGGCAGGATTGCCTCTGAGGCACGTGTGAAGAATCTTGTCCTCACGCATTTTTACCCTGAGTGCGAAGGGGTTGATATCGAGTTACAATGTCGAAAAACATACGACGGCAGGCTTGTGTGTGCCGAAGACCTCATGCAAATTGAGATTGCGGAGGGACGCCAACAATGCATGTACCGGGGTGAACTGTGATGAAGAAACAACTGCCGTTACATAAGACCAAAATAATCTGCACGATCGGTCCCGCCTCGCAGTCTGAAACGGTCCTCTACGATATGATGCGCAGGGGGATGACCATTGCCCGAATCAACTTTGCCCACGGTACCTTGGAAGAGCACCGGCAGACCATTGCCTCCATACGGGTAGTGGCGGATAGGCTTGGCAGGCGCTGCCCCATCCTTGTTGATCTGCCCGGCCCGAAGATTCGGGTCGGCAAACTGGAAACGGAACCGCTGCTTCTCACGAAGAAAACAGAGGTTACGTTGACCACCAGGGACGTTTTGGGCACACCTACCACTATCCCCGTAACGTATCGGAGGCTCCCCGAAAGCGTCTCACCGGGGAGTGTTATCTATCTTAATGATGGTTTCATCTCCATGGAAGTGATAGCGGTCTTGGACGATGATGTCTTATGTATGGTGACGATGGGAGGACAGCTCCTATCCGGAAAGGGTCTCAATCTTCCCGGGGCAAAGATCTTTATGGATCCCGTTACCGAACGGGACCTCGAACTGATGGAGTTTGCGCTCGGGGAGGGTATAACCACCTTCAGTATCTCTTTCGTCGAAACGGCAGATGATATACTCCGAGCAAAAATGTTTGCCCGGGAAAAGGGCAGGGAAGTTTATGTTATAGCAAAGATCGAAAGAGCGGCTGCCGTGGAGAATATCGATGAAATTCTTGAGGTCGCGGATGCCATTATGATCGCCCGAGGGGATCTGGGAGTCGAAATTCCCATCGAAGAGGTCCCCATTGTCCAGAAGCAGTTGATTCGAAAGGCCAACCTCTCCTGCCGTCCCGTTATCACGGCGACGCAAATGCTGGAATCCATGATCGACAACACCCGTCCCACCAGGGCGGAGGTGACCGATGTCGCCAATGCCATTCTGGACGGTACTGATGTTGTTATGATGTCTGAGGAGACGGCAATCGGCCAGTACCCCGTCGAGGCCGTTGAGGTCATGGCACGGGTTGCGATTGCCCTGGAACAGCAGCGGCACATGATACGGTCATCCATTTTTCTTCAGGAGCAGTTAAAGGAAGAACTGTTCAACCGCCAGATAACCGTTCCAGACACCGTTTCGCTGAATGTTTCAGAGGCGGTTCGGGCGCTGGGTTGCCCCTTTGTGCTGACGGCTACTTCAGGGGGGATGACGGCGCGGCGCGTGTCGAGATTCAAGCCTGACGGCTGGATTATAGCCTGCAATAACGATGAACGGATCTGCGATTTTCTCCGGTTTTCATATGGCGTTTTCCCCATGCTTATGGACACCGGCACCCGGAAATGGTACCAGCGACCGATAAGTCTTCTCAAGAATTCAGGGCTCATACGAAGGGGAGACAGGGTTATCCTGACGGAGGGCAAGTTCTCAGGCACGACGGGGGGAACCGACTCATTAGGGATTATTACGATCTCATAATCTCTTCGTGAACGAGGTACGAATTGCGTAAGACTTGGCGGTTGTGAAGGAGATACTGCGTTACACTATAATGGCGGTATGCAACTTAGATATCTTCAAACTGGCCGAGTTCAACATTTTTCCTGACCCTGCCAGAATCAAAAATCCGTCCGTTCATCGCGATGTATATACCCGGTGGCAACAATTGGACTGCGGCTATGGCACATCCGATATTGAATTCCGCGTCACTCGATCTGAATCTTGCCGGTTCCATCGATCCGGTAAGAACTATTACTTTGTCCGGCACTGATCGCAGTATTTCCGCGGTTTGCACCATGGTATCAGTTCCGTGCGTGATCACAATGTACTGGTGTTTTTCTTCTGCCACTTTGCCAAGAATTGTTTGACGTTCCTCATCAGTGATGTCCAGGCTGTCTTTTCTGAGGATGGATTCACATTCGTATTCAAAACCGGCATTTACTTCCTTCAATATCTCGAAGAGACGAGAATCTCCTATCTGATAGTCGTTTTTCCTGTCGAAATACACCTTGTCTATTGTGCCTCCAACTGTGAAAAATTTGATCTTCATGATTTGCACCCGGATGTTTTTTCTAATGGAGATAATAACAGGTAAATCGATTTGTCAAGGTGAAAGGTTTGCGCAGACAATGTAAAAAAGGCGTCCCATTCTGCAGGAGACGCCTTTTCTGTATTTGTAATACCTGGGATATTACTAATTCTGGAGATCAGCAGCCAATTGCACAAGAGTCGCAACCTGATCATCAGGTACACGGCCACGCACGATAGCACGACACACACCATCTTTGTCTATAAGTATCGCGTTCGCGCTGTCTTCCTTGAGCCCCCACGCATTCCTTAGCGACGCGTCATAATCAAAAAGGATAACGGTATTGTACTTCTTTGCTTTCTTGCCGCCAATTACCTTAATAAGTGCGTCCGGTTTCCATGATGCCTTGCAGTCGGCAATTCCAATTCCCTTGTAAGTGGTATCTTTAAGAAGTCCGTCATCTTTTGCCTTTTTCATTGCATCAGTGAAATGCTCATTCAAGTCGCTTTCGTCCGGATCATTATAATTAACCAGAAGTACCTTGCCCGCCCAGGTTTGCATTGTAAAGAGCTTGCTGTCCGCATCTGCGAGTGACCAGTCTGAAGCCTTGTCTCCTACCTTTAAATCACCCGCGATCGCGCCTGAAACTGTCCATAACAACACCAGCAAAACTGTAAAAAATATCTTTTTCATCTCGTCCCCTCCTTTTTAATTAAAAACATGAAAAACTATAGGGCAGCAGAGACCGCGTGTCAATGGAAATAAGACATCTCCACCAATAATTTATTGTATCATAGAATCATTGTCTTGCAGTTATGGTTTGTTGATCCAGACAGCCGTCTAAGCCGTTCTTTTGATAATATAGATTCTGAGTCGGTCTATTACGTTTTTGGCCTCATCTCCTATCTTTTCGATGAACCTCGCGAAGTCTCGGAGATGTATTTTGTGGCTCAATCTCAAGATCTCGACGCAGATCTGCCACCCCTTCTCAATACCTGATCTCGAAATCCTCAAGTTTGTTCACAGGCGGTTCTTCCGCAATTTCCACCCCTTTTACATTGGCAAAACGGGGCCCCTTTTTACACCAGACTATCATTTTCCCGACATCATTTTCGCTGCCTTCGAAGACGGCCTCGACCCTATTGTCGTATAAATTTCTCACCCAGCCTTTGAGACCTAATTCTAACGCCTGTTTTTTTGTTTCCGCCCTGAAGAATACCCCCTGGACTTTACCTGTAATGAAGACGTGAACTCTTTGTGTGGCTGTTTCGCGTGAATCCTGCAACTCATCCGAATCCCGGCAACTTTTCATCACTCCTTATCCCTCACTCCCTGCCCTGTAATTTCCAGAAATTCCTCTTCAGCAAGAACAGGTATATTCAGGTCCCGGGCCTTATCCAGCTTGGAACCGGGGGATGCGCCGGCGATCACGTAATCAGTGCTCTTTGTTACAGAAGATGAAACATTTCCTCCGAGGGATTCAATAAGTTCTTTTGCCTTGTTTCTCGAAAATTTTTCTAGCGTTCCAGTAAGAACGAAGGTCTTTCCCGAAAAACCCCCGGATGCTGTATAGCCTTCTCTCGGTTTGACCCCGGCTTTTCTGAGTCTTTCCAAGGTCTTAAGATTGGATGGTTCCCGGAAGAATGTGGTGATACTGCCGGCAATTTCAGGCCCGACTTCCTTTATAGATAAAAAGGTTTCTTCACTTGCGTTCATTATATTATCCAGTGTCGCAAACCTGCGTGCCAGTATTTTCGAGATATACTCGCCTGTGTGTCTTATACCCAGGGAGAATATAAATTTCTCCAGGGGAGGGTCCTTGGACTTCTCCAATGAAGACAGCAGGTTGCGGGCGGATACATTGCCCATCCTCTCAAGACCAGTCAGGTCATTTTCAGTAAGGTAGTAGAGATCGGCTGGATCACTGATGATTCCACGTTCATACATCTGTGATATCAGTTTCTCTCCAAGACCATCTATATTCATGCCGTCCCTGGAGACAAAATGCGTTATATTTTCCCTGATCTGTGCAGGACAATCAAGATTGATGCATCTGTACGCGGACTCGCCTTCGAGACGCACTACCCTTGAGCCGCATACCGGGCATATGTCTGGTATCCTGAAAGGTTTTTCACTGCCTCTTGCAGAAGGTTCTACGGTTTTTACTATCTCCGGTATAACGTCTCCGGCCCTCTGCACTATTACAGTATCCCCGATATGGATATTCTTTTTGTCTATTTCATCCTGATTATGTAAGGTTGCTCGACTGACCATCACGCCCGCGACACGAACCGGTTTCATCAGTGCGACAGGTGTAAGGACGCCTGTCCTGCCGACCTGAATGATAATGTCTTCAACGATTGTTGTGGCCTGTGACGCCGCAAACTTGCAGGCAATGGCCCACCTGGGACTTCTCGAAACGGCTCCGAGACGACTGCGGATATCCATTGAATCAACTTTGATAACAGTGCCGTCGATCTCGTAGGGAAGTTCTTTCCGGATGGCGGCCATTTCCCGGTGATAGGCTATGCAATCGTTGATATTTTCTGATTTTCGTATGTGAGGATTTACAGGAAATCCCCAGCCGGTAAGGCCTTGTAATAGATCCCAGTGTGTCCGGAATCCCGATAGATCAGGATTGACGAATCCCATAGCATAGCAGAATATTGCGAGAGGTCTCTTTGCGGTAATCCTTGAATCAAGCTGGCGGAGCGAACCGGCCGCGGCATTTCTGGGATTCGCAAAGGGGCTGTCGCCGCCCGCTATTCTCTGTATGTTGAGTTCTTTGAAGGCATCGGTTCCTATGTAAACTTCTCCGCGTATCTCGATCAGGTCGGGAATTGGCGGGGCACTGGCGGATCTCATCTTCAGCGGTATTGAATGTATTGTTCTGAGATTCTGAGTGATGTCTTCTCCGATGGCCCCATCTCCCCTTGTTGATCCGGATTTGAGGAGGCTATTTTCATACACCAGGTTAACCCCTATGCCATCAAGTTTTGGTTCAGCCACAAAGGATATATCTTCTTGTGTGCCCATGAGGCGCTTAATACGTTCGTCGAACGATGTAATTTCCTCTTCGGAGAAGGCATTGGAAAGACTCAGCATAGGAGACAAATGAGGAAGACTATCAAACTTCTGAAGAGGGGCGGCTCCCACGCGCTGAGTGGGCGACGCGCTTATATCAATATGCCCGGCGTACAGGTTTTCAAGCGCGATCAATTCCCGCATCAGGTGATCGTATTCGGAGTCGGATATCTCCGGATCATCCAACTGGTAATAACGTCTATTATGATAGTTGATCAGATCCCGAAGTTCTTCTATCTTTTTTATCGCTGTCTTTTCTTCCATTATTTTATTCGCTTGAGATATGGTGCGGTATCCGAGGATGCCTTTTTGTTTTGAGAGGCTTTATTTTGTCGATTGATGATCTCTTTATTGAAGATGTTGTTCTTTACCTTCACCGAGTTTATGATGAAAAAAATGATAGCTGCTTTTTCCCACTCCTCTGTTGCGTCGAAATCTTCCAGTCTAGTCTTGTATTTTTCCCATAGACTGCTAAGCGATGCTTCGTCAAGAGCGAGTATTCTTTCGGCTATATTGTTCAGTGCTTTTTCAATCATAATCAAACTCGCAAAAATAGATTTCAGGAAGATATTAACTATACACTGGTAAAATGTCAAACCAAAAGCTGTAAAATAACTCTTGTCTTTTTTTTGTAGATATAATAGAAAATCAGGTATTGCTGATTATGAAAATAGGCGTTATTTCCGACACTCATCTTAATGTTTCAAACGACAGACTTGAAAAGATCGTAGAGGATTATTTTCGTGATGTTAGCTTAATCCTGCATGCGGGCGATATAGTCGAGCTGGATGTCCTCAATGTTTTCAGAGGTATAGATGTATGTGCCGTTAGTGGAAATATGGATCACGATTCGGTTAGGGAGGTGTTTCCCGAAAAACGGATATTGGAGATTGAAGGACGAAGAATAGGCTTGATACATGGCTGGGGATCTCCATTCGGTTTGGAAGAGAAAATAATGCGGGAATTTGAGAATGTTGAGTGTATAGTGTATGGTCATACACATCGGGTCATGAATGAAATAAGAGACGATGTGTTGCTCTTCAACCCCGGATCACCTACAGATCGTAGATTCACCAGATACAATTCAGTAGGGATACTGGATGTTGAAAAAGAGATAACAGGAAATATTATATATCTGGAAGATTAGGACAGGACATTGGCTAATGGATAGCATAATGGCTCCCGGAAGAATGGAGTATATTAAGGGTATAAAGCAGAAAGGGTGCATTTTTTGCGAGGGCTCTGCCAGGGAGGAAAATCTCATATTACATGATGGAACGTCCTGTTATGTCATGATGAATAAATACCCCTATTCTTCCGGACATTTGTTAGTGATTCCTTTCAGGCATATTTGTACTATAGAAGAAACGAACGCCGAAGAAAAGCTGGAGATGATGGAACTCACCGGTATGTGCGTGAGAATCCTGAAAAACGCGATTGATCCGGAAGGTTTCAACATAGGGATGAATCTCGGAAAGGTAGCAGGTGCCGGTGTTGATGATCATCTGCACATACATATTGTTCCCAGGTGGCTGGGTGATACCAATTTCGCTACGGTACTGGGAGAGGTCAGGGTCATTCCAGAGGACATTGCAAAGACCCGGAATACTTTATTGCCTTATTTCCTAGGAAGAGAGGAGATGTAGAATGAAGCTTCTTTATACGATTATTGTAACATTAATTTTGTTGTTTATCATTACCTTTTCGCTGGTAAATACCAGCCTTGTTCAGCTCAAATACTACGGCTTCATAGACGTGAGTATGGCTGCTTATATGCTGATCTTTATATCTTTTGGTGTGGGTGTAATATTCGCCGGATTTATGGGAATAGTGGAGAGGCTGAGACTTTCCGGGGAAGTTAAAAAGCTGAAAAAGAAGATTAAGACGCTGGAGAAAAAGATGCCGATCGAAAACATACCTGCTGTTCAGGATGCCAAAGCTGAAGAAACGACAGGTAGATGGAATTCATAAGAGAATCAGGGGAATTGCCCGCCGCAATCCGATGTATCCCCCTTTAGCTTTTCTATTGTGTGTTTCAGGGCAGGAAGAAGAACTGCCAGGTTTTCCCTGGCACCTCTCGGGCTTCCGGGTAGATTAATGATAAGAGATTGTCCCCTTATCCCCGTTACAGCCCTTGATATCATTGCATGGGGTGTCTTGCTCATACTTTCTCTTCTCATGGCTTCTGCCATGCCTGGGAGTTCCTTTTCTATTATTTCCAAGGTTGCATCGGGCGTGACATCACGTGGGCTTACGCCGGTTCCTCCGGTTGTTATAATCAGATCCAGATTCTTTTTATCCGTATACTCTATTAGCCTGCCTTTTATGATATCTTTTTCATCGGGAACTATTTCGTAGTCGGCAATCCGGATATCGATATCGACCAGCATGCGAATAATTTCCCTGCCACTTATGTCCTCCCTCTCGCCGCGGGAACCCTTGTCACTTACTGTTATGACTCCACCGGTAATCAAAGCGCCTGTTTCCTTATTGTTAAACATTTAAAATTGATACGAGCGTAATAAGTTTAAATTATCTAAAGAAGTAATATATCTGTCATATAACCTGGATACCGAAATATAGAAAGAAAAAATTTATGAAGAGCTTAGGAAATATTTTGGTGAGGTCTTCAGGGAATCCCGACTTGTCGGAAAAAAAGTGCGAAGCAGTGGAGGGTCATCTTATGGCTGATCATGGTCATATGACAATGTCAATTCCTCCTAACTATCCAGCAACGCTAGTTTCAACTTTTTTTGAGTCGTCACTCCAGTGTCCAGTTGACAATGCCAGGATGTTAATATATATACTTTTCCCTAAATTGAAATTCAGTGAATCCCGCTTGCAGGAGGAATGAAGTATGGGTAACAAGTTTATATCAATGATTCTTGTGGCTTGTATGGTGTTGTTGCCGCTTCAGGCTTATGCCTACGGTGGTGGTGGAGATGGGGATGGGGAAGCGGCTACATCGTATACAGATATCGGTGTCGGTGGACCACCCCTTACCTTTACGCCACCCGACAATTCAGATTATGATATCCCGGATTCGTATACGAATCCGGAGAATACCGTTGCCGGCGATTCCGAGCAA
>CAZRUU010000004.1:16717-20592 GCA_964603235.1 uncultured Syntrophaceae bacterium
TATCCCGGATTCGTATACGAATCCGGAGAATACCGTTGCCGGCGATTCCGAGCAACTCACCTACGAATCTCCCACCGGGGAGCTTTCCACCGTGGTATCGAAGTGGTTGGAGCGGGAGCTTGATCGAGTGGGTAAAGGTGTAGTGATTGCCGGGAAAGTGGCAATTATAAGCATCAGTGTCATTGGAGCAGTTGCTGGAATTCTTGCACTGGCCCCTGCTACAGCAGCCACTGCAGGAACCATTGCAGCCTTGGGGTTTATAGCGAAGCTATGCGGTGTGACAGCCGTGGTTCTAACCGCAACGATGAAGGGTGCCCAGACCTACGGCAAGAGGATTGATGAAGGCAAGAGCCAGGATGAAGCAGCCTCAGACGGGCTGAAAAGCACTATGATTAAAGGTGTTAAGGAATTTGTTATGAACCTTCACCCTGTCACTGGCATCAAAAGTACAGTGGATGAGATTCAAGAGGTAATCAAAGAATGAAGAAAAACAATTATATTCATTATGTATGCATAGCAGTGATGATAAGCCTCCTCCTGTTTCCCTTGACCGGATGCAAAGAACAGATGAAAACGCTGACGAACCCCGGTTTTTGGAGTTCTTCTGATACAACAGATACCAGAGCGATTTATCTTCCCAACCAGTCAATCCCGGCAGACATCAAACTGGTTTCGGCTGCTGTCGGTGTTTCCGCCTACGGTGAAGATCCTGAGAAGGTTTCCGGTGTCCGGCTGGAGCGTCCCATAGAGCAGCCCAGAAAGAAGCTTGTTCCCCACACCTTCCTTCTGGCTCGGCATAAAATTCTTAAATATGGTAAATCTACAGAATTTAATCAGTCGATGACACTTTCCGGCTCTCTCGATTTTCAGGATGATATGGGACGCCGTATGATTCTCTTTTACAATGCAACATACCACATCAAAGGAAAGGGCATTGAGATATCCAGGTGCGGAATAATGCCTGTGTTTCCCGATGATCCGTCAGTGATCACGTTTACGGTTCCCGGGAAAAAAATGCCGAGAAACACACGGAAGGTCTTCAGTTCCTTTAAGAAATTATATCGATTTGCAGCGAAAAACGCCATCCCTATGGTAAAGCCCAAAAGGCTTCCCGGGGGTGACAATATGTATTACGTTTTTGCTTTTATCCTGGATCGGGTATCGCCGACAGCGAACATTACATTCATGGTTGATGATACAAAGACCAAGTCCAAGGGCTATTCCGACGCATCCCGCTACTATGATTACGATGGCTGGCGCGTTGCCGTACTGCCCGGCACCTTTAAGCTCATTGATGAAAAACCCCTCTATTTCAAACTGTCTTACAAGCCAGGTGAGGAAGAGTCAACGCTTCAGCGCTTTGAGCGGCAGGTAGCCATGTTCGAAACCTTTGATCGTGAGACCCTCAAGGAAGCACAGAACCGGAGTGATTTGTCCATACTGCTTCCATTTGAAGATGCCGTTGCCCCTATAGACCATAAGCTCAAAAATCGATGGAAGTCGGCCGTTGTAAAATACCCTGAAGTGTCGAGCTTTGGCAGTACATTCAAAGGTTTATCCGGTATATTGAACAAAAAGGGAAAAAGTTCGGAACAGGGACCGGTGATACCGTATAGCTATACGATCAATTCGCGGGGCAGCCTTCTCGTTATTTCGGCTGATTCAAAGAAAGGCGCTCTGTGGCTTTCCTTCTTCCCCGCAAAACGGATGGTTACGGATGTTCCCCTCACATTGCGTGTTGGCAACTCGAGGCCGATTGATCTCCAGCAGTATCTTGTCGGACCAGAGGGAACCGATCTGACGAGGTACCGGCATCTGGGAAACGTTGTTCATTACCGCCTCTATGCCGGCACTCAGGCACCTTTCGATGAAACGCTTCTTAAACAGTTGATGAGGGGAGCCTTGGTTAAGGTGAAATATTCCACGCAATCCCGGGTTGTGGAGGATGCTTTTTCTCTGAAGGGTTCCACTAATTCGATCAAAACTATGCTGAACAGCTACGCTGGTTAACCGAAAGGCATCACAGAAAATCAACAAAAAGCTCCCCCGGCCGGTATTTACGTGGGGAGCTTTTTTTGTTAGAATTTTCCGATGCTAATCTGTTTTAACGATTCCGGCTTTATATTCCAAAACTCAGGCATTATGTTGGTAAAGTTACGTTTCTGTAATCTGGACAGGAGCACCGGTACACTATCGTTCCCTTCTTCATCGATGTGGCAGAGGTAAAATACGGTAAAAGGACCTTTCTCCTTAGATGAAAAGACAAGCCACTGTCCGTTGGGTGACCAGCTGTGCCAGGAGTTCATGACATGGCGATTAGCCTTAAGTTCTCTGGCGGTGCCGCCCTCGGCGGGAATGATATAGAGGCGGCTGTCGGGCTGCAGGGCCAATCCATTCTTACTCTTGCAAAACACTATCCATTTCCCGTCCGGCGAATAACGGGGAAAGTAGTTGCTCATACCATTTTTGCTCGCCCCGGTAATCGGTTCGGGGACACCCCCTCTGCCGTTGTTGAAGGGAACACGGTACAGATCATACTGTATCTGATATTTTTCATTCAGTACCGAAAGGGGTGTGTCATGGTCGACATCACGAAGGGCCTTCTTTACCACCAATTCTACGAGATTATTATTTACGCGCGTCCGGGAGAACGCTATATACTTTCCGTCATGGCTCCAGCCCGGACAGGTCTGAACAAAGGCGGGGTCATCTGCGCCGGCAAGAAGATGAAATGTATTATCTGACGGCAAATAATAGGAGAGCACCCCTGCGGCGAGAAAGAAAAATTGTGAAAAAGCCGGATCGTTAAGCCTGATGAAAAAAGATTTGTCTTTTACCGTGGCGATGACATACTTTCCATCGGGCGATACCTTAGGAAAAAATCCAAAAGTTACGGTCGAATTATCTGATCCTTTTAAATCGTTCCAGCTGATAATATCCTCCGGGGTCACATTCATGGTTTTTTCCATATGTGCCAGCAGGTAACCCCCTTTGTCTCCTCTATAGTCGATGTCCATACCCATTACTTTGCCGTCCCGGGAAAAGGAATGACAGTTCCCACATACAGGCATATTTTCAAGCACCACTGGAGGCTTTTCGCAGGACGAAAGGTCCGCCAGTGACCACCGGAATAGATCAGGGTGTTTATTGGCAAAAGCAAAGGGAAGAGGCATCTGCAGATACAGGATGGGCGCGCCAACGGAATCACTGGAGGTGGCAAAAGAAACCTGTCCCCTGCCGACAACTGTGATGCTATCTTCCGTATCTATTCCGAATACCGAAAGAACCGCTCTTCCGTCGAGAGAACGTTTCTTGATCAATTCCCAGGTCTTTAGATCCGGGGTCCATGATGTTCCACTGGTGAGATAATTGACTGCCTGTTCCTCTCCCTCGAAGATAATCCTTGCTAACCACAACGATGCACCGGAATTTGCGCCTTCCCATTCTATTGTCGGTGATGCAATATCAATGGGGAAAAGGGCGCCGTCAAGAGGATTGGTAATTCGGATCAAGAAATATTCATGTCGGTCAGGGATAACCGCTATAATTGATTCGATTGTCTCGCGGGTTTCGACCGGGTTATCGTCACCGTGGGCATCTGCCAGGATATAGAGGTCATCCTTTAAATCACCCTGGTTAAAATAATTTACGGAGGAGCAGGCAATACAAACAAAAATGCCAAGAGTGAAGAAAATGCTTGTCTTTAATCTCATTATTCCTATTGATTCTTCTTGTTCTAAAAATTAGCCGTAATAACCGGGCCTTCAAAATTGACAGCCTCGCAAAAAGTCGAAAACCACCATTTTCGTCATTCCGGCGAAAGCCGGAATCCAGTAAATTCAACAACTTCTGGATACCGGATCAAGTCCGGTATG
>CAZRUU010000005.1:0-10190 GCA_964603235.1 uncultured Syntrophaceae bacterium
TCAGTATGGACCCTGAAACAAAGACACTGAAACGAGAGGGGATTCCAAACATAATAAATCCCCTTGATAAGTATGCCCTTGAGGCCGCCCTTGCATTGCGGGAGTCCCATGGCGGAGAAGTGGTTCTGCTGTCAATGGCACCGCCCTTTGCAAAAACCACTATTCGAGAAGGGCTCGCGATGGGGGCCGACAGGGCTGTTCTTTTGTCTGACCGGGTGTTTGCGGGATCGGACAGCCTGGCTACGGCCAAGATACTGGCAGCCGGCTGCCGCCTGATAGGGGATTTTGATATTGTTCTTTGCGGCAACCTGTCTATTGATGGCTCAACGGCACAGATCTGTTCCCAGCTGGCGGAGATGCTGGACATTCCCAATGTAATGCATGTAGTCGGCCTGGAGGAATCTACCGAGAGCAACCTGGTAATTACACAGAAGATAGAAAACGGTTATGTAAGGCTTGCCTCCGGGTTTCCGGTAGTGCTTTCCGTGCGGAAAGAGCTGAATAAGCCTCGATATATACCATTCACAGGCATATTGGCGGCAGAATCGAAGGAAATTACAATGCTCTCCAATAAGGATTTGTGCGTGGATCCGGAGTGCGTAGGCCTGGCGGGATCTCCCACAAAGATGGCTGGTCTGGAGGTTCGAAAATTCGAAAGAAAGAAAGAAAAACTGGAAGGCACAGTCAATGATATCGTCGAAAAGCTGGTGGAAAAGATATATCAGTGCGGCGTGATTGAGTGTTAGTAAGTTAGAAAATATTTTCTGCGTTTTTTGGCAGAAAACAATTTCGTTAACGCACTTATCCCCTACAGTGGGGCTTATCCCTTTTGTCGGGGTTAGGAGTTTTATTAATGTATGAGAAGGGTAGCCGTGATGTGTGGGTTTTCGCGGAGCAGCGGGATGGCGAGTTACATGATGTTAGTTTTGAACTTCTGGGAAAAGCCAGAGAATTGGCGGATAAGACCGGAAGCAAGGTCATTGCGGTCATTATTGGTTATCATGTTCTTAAGCTTGCGCAAGTACTTGTCAATTACGGCGCTGATAAGGTCTTTGTCGCCGACGACACGAGGTTGGAACAGTATCGGCTTCTTCCCTATACGCATGTATTCGAGAGTCTGATAAAGAAGCATGAACCGGATATCGTATTAATGGGGGCGACCGCCATGGGAGTTGAACTTGCCCCCCGGATAGCGGCAAGAATCAGGACCGGTCTCTCGGCACATTGTATCGATCTCAAACTGGATGAAAACGGAAATTTGCTACAGGTAGTACCGGGGTGGGGTGGAGGAGTCGTCGCGACCATTGCTTGCCCTGATCATCGGCCTCAAATGTCCACGGTAATGCCGGGCGCCATGAGAGCCTTGCCGGAGGAGAAGCGTGAAGGGCAGATAGAAGAAATGTCCGTTGATCTTCCAGACTCCAATATGGGACCCGAGATTCTTGGGGTCGAGCGGATGGTGGCAGGGGAACAGCCTCTGGAAAAGGCCGAAGTTGTTGTTGCCGGCGGATGGGGTGTTGGAAGCGAAGAAAACTGGTCGCTTCTGGAAGAGCTTGCACGTCTGCTGGGCGGGGCAGTGGGCGCCACTCGGCCACCGGTTGATGAAGGTTGGGCCAGTGAAGGACAGATGATAGGGCAGAGTGGAAAGACCATTCGTCCGACCTTGTACATAGGAGTAGGGATCTCCGGTGTGATGCATCATGTTGTGGGTATGGATCAATCAAAGCACATAATAAACATCAACAGTAATCCTGCTGCAGATAGCTTCGAAGTCTCCGACATCATTGTTGTTGAGGATTTCATGAAAATCCTGCCTCCGCTAATCGAAGAGATTAAATCCAGGATCAAGAAGAAATAAGATGGAATTAAGAGCGAAGGAAGATTACTTGTAGGCGATAAAATATCTTCAAGGGGAGGTGCAAAATGCGGAACTTTACATTCGAAAACCCGACAAAAATAGTTTTCGGCAAAGACCAGATAAAGAAAATCGGCTGTGAAGCAGCAAAATTCGGTAAAAAGGTTTTGATGGTATATGGCCTGGGCAGCGTAAAAAGGAGCGGTGTTTACGATCAGGTTGTAGCGTCACTTCAGGCTGCGGGCATTGAAATTGTCGAGTTCCCGGGCGTCAAGTCAAACCCGGTACTGTCCCATGCCTTGAAGGGTATCGGCATTGCCAGAAGAGAATCTGTCGATGTGGTGCTTGCAGTCGGAGGTGGAAGCGTCATTGATACGGCGAAGACAATCGCTGTGGGTGCAAAAACGGACGATGATGTGTGGGATTATTTTATGCGGACAAAGACGATACAGGACGCTCTCCCCGTTTTGACAGTTGTAACCATTTCCGCCAGCGCGTCGGAGATGAATCCGGCGGCGGTCATTACAAAGGAGGAGGGAGCCAGAAAATTCAGCATCATATCACCCTTTATCCAACCGAAGACATCTATCCTTGATCCGATGGCACTCTTTACGCTCAGCCCCGCATACAGCGCATACAGCGCCGTGGATGCGATAACCCATATGCTGGAGGGTTATTTCAACAACAAAGAACCGCACAGTCCTCTGCAGGACAGGCTCGTGGAAGGCCTGATAAAAACTATTATGGAGAGCGCGGAAGCTATACTGAAAGAGCCGGCAGATTACGATGCGAGGGCAAACATGATGTGGGCCGCCACGCTTGCCTTCAATGGCCTTACTACCGCGGGAATGGGAATGATAAGCCTTCCCGCCCACATGATAGAGCATTCGCTGAGCGCGATTTATGATATAGCACATGGCGCCGGGCTTTCAATCGTTCTTCCCGGATGGATGCTTTTCGTTGTAGAAAAAGATCCGGTGAAATTTGCGCAATTAGGCCGGAGGCTTTTCGGCATCAAGGATGATGACAACCTAAAGGTGGGAATGGAAGGAATAAGCCAGCTGAAAGAGTGGTTTGCGTCCATCGGAAGTCCCGTGTCGCTGGAAGAGGCAAATATTCCCGAGGAAGACATCGAAAAGATCGCAGAAAATGCGCACGTTCTCGCGCAGGCCTGGGGACTTCGGGATTATACCGAAGAGATTATCGTCGATATCCTCAGCCTTTGCAAGTAAGTCGGTGAACCAAATGACAGGCATAATACTGTGTGGCGGCAAAAACACCAGAATGGGCAAGAACAAGGCGTTTATAGAAATAGACGGGGAAAGGATTATTGACAGGACGATAAGAACCTTCGGAGAGGTTTTTCAGGAGATAATCCTGGTTGCCAATTCACCCCTTGAGTATCTCGACCTGGATGTACGGATCGTAACAGATATTGTAAAGGGAAAGGCTGCTCTGGGTGGCATCTATACAGGCCTTTTTCACTCGTCTTGCGAGCATGCTTTTGTATGTCCCTGCGACATGCCCTTTCTGAACATAGACTTCATAAAATATATGGTGGAGAAGGTTAATGGTCACGATGTTGTCGTTCCAGCCCCACCCGACGGGCTTCAGCCACTTCACGCAATATATTCCAGAAAATGCATGCCTTCTATAAAGAGGCTCATCGATGAAGACAAACTGAAAATAACCGGCTTCTACAGGAAAGCGGGGGTGCTGAAGATACCGGCCAATGTGATTGTGACTTTCGATCCAGAGGACAGAATGTTTGCCAATATCAATTCGCTCAATGACCTTGAGAAAGTGTAACTTCACCTTCCTCTTATCGCACTATAATATTTCTCCTGCTGATAAAACAGAAACTGTCCGTCAAACCGGTCCCTTTTCTCCAACACCATAGAATAGCGTAAAAATAAAAATCGGCGATGCCGTGTTACAAGGAAAAAGTGTGTTGACATAAGACAGACCCCGTGATTATTAATGGCAACTCAAACAAAGGAAAAATGGATGCGAACGAAATTTATCTTTATTACCGGTGGTGTTCTCTCCTCCCTCGGCAAGGGCCTTGCGGCGGCCTCCATAGGCGCTCTCCTCGAATGCCGGGGGCTTAAAATATCTCATCAGAAACTGGATCCCTATATCAATGTCGATCCCGGTACAATGAATCCCTTTCAGCATGGAGAAGTTTTTGTGACCGACGACGGCACGGAGACCGATCTGGACCTTGGGCACTATGAACGCTTTACTGACAGTAAA
Source organism: uncultured Syntrophaceae bacterium (assembly GCA_964603235.1). Lineage (GTDB taxonomy): Bacteria > Desulfobacterota > Syntrophia > Syntrophales > UBA2210 > UBA2210. The sequence continues at coordinate 4,112 of CAZRUU010000005.1, forward strand.
CTGGGCAAAGACAACAATCTTACCACAGGACAGGTTTACTTCTCTGTAATATCAAAAGAACGGAAAGGGGAGTATCTGGGTGGAACTGTCCAGGTAATTCCCCACATCACAAACGAAATAAAAGATAATATTAAAAAGGCGGCAACCGGAAATGACGTAGCTATAGTGGAAATCGGGGGAACAGTCGGGGATATCGAGAGCCTTCCTTTTCTGGAAGCCATACGACAGTTCAAGAATGAAGCGGGAAAACAAAACGCGATATTCATCCACCTCACATGGGTCCCTTATCTCAAAGCCGCGGGGGAAGTAAAGTCAAAACCCACCCAGCACAGCGTCAAGACACTCCGGGAGATCGATATCCAGCCCGACATTCTCCTGTGCCGTACGGAAGATTTCCTCTCACAAGAGATCAGGGAGAAGATATCCCTTTTCTGTAATGTGGAGGTAGACGCGGTCTTCACCGCCAAGGATGTTGATTGGATCTATGAAGTTCCCATCATATACCACCAAGAAGGCGTGGATAAAAAAATCGTTGACCTTCTTAATATCTGGACGGGTCAACCACACCTTGGAGAGTGGGAAGAGGTGATACGCAAGCTGAAAAATCCTTCTCACGAGGTTGTAATTGCCATCGTGGGGAAATATGTCGACTGGACGGATTCCTACAAGAGTCTAAACGAAGCGCTGGTTCACGGTGGTCTCCCCAACGACTGTCGCGTCAAGTTACGTTTTATCGACTCGGAACAGATAGAAAAGAAGGGGATAGACAGTCAGTTTGAGGGGATCGACGGGATTCTGGTGCCGGGGGGGTTCGGAAAACGTGGCATCGAGGGAATGATCCAGGCGGTCACTCACTCGCGGACACAGGGTATTCCATTCTTCGGAATCTGTTTAGGTATGCAACTGGCTGTGGTAGAATACGCTAGGAATGCCTGCAAAATGGAAAACTCTAACAGCTCGGAATTTGACGGTAACACACAATATCCGGTGATTGACCTACTCCCTGAACAGAAAGATATCACCGAAAAGGGCGGAACCATGAGACTGGGAGCATACCCCTGCCTACTGGAGAAGAGTTCCTTCGCGTTTGAGGCATATGGAGAAAAAGAGATCAGCGAGAGGCACAGACACCGCTACGAATTCAACAACGATTATAAAGACATTCTTACCAAAAACGGCTTGAGCATAAGCGGGACATCTCCTGATGGACATCTCGTGGAGATAGTGGAAATCGCTGATCATCCGTGGTTTGTGGGCTGTCAATTTCATCCCGAATTTAAATCAAAACCGAGAAGACCCCATCCCCTGTTCTCGGAATTCATAAGGGCTTCTCTGGAGCACAAATCTCAAAATAATTAGTTTGCGTTTTGATACCCGAAAAGATGGCGAATCCTTCTTTAGAACTCTCACAGGATGACAAATAATGATTGCTATTATCGATTACGGGGCAGGAAATCTTACGTCGGTCGCGAGGGCATTGGAACATATCGGTGTAACCTGTAAGATTACAGATACGTACGAAGAGATCCTGTCAGCTGAAAGGATTATATTCCCGGGTGTCGGCGCCGCAGGAAAGGCAATGGAGGTTATAAGGCACAGGAAACTTGACAGGGCAATACGCGAGATCGTTGAACAGAAGAAGCCTTTCCTCGGTATCTGCATGGGTGCTCAGATCATATTGGGTGAGAGTGAGGAGAATGATACCACATGCCTGAACATAATCCCCGGCATAGCCAGGAGATTCCCGGACAGCGACTTAAAGATTCCTCATATGGGGTGGAATGATGTATCTATTGTACGCCGTCATCCCGTATTTGAGGGGCTGGATGAAAGGGCTCAATTCTATTTTGTTCATTCCTATTATCCCGCGCCTGAAAAAGAAGAGGACATTATAGCGACAACTGAACATGGACTCTCTTTCGCATCCGTAATCGGACGTGACAATGTCATAGCCACACAATTTCATCTTGAAAAAAGCGGCCGACACGGTCTGCGGATACTGAAAAATTTTTGCGAGTGGGACGGCAGGATATAGATATGCTGAGCAAAAGGATAGTCATCTGTCTGGATGTCAGAGAAGGAAAAACCACCAAAGGCATCAAATTCAAGGGGAATGTAGACATAGGCGACCCGATTGCCATGGCTGAAGAGTACTACAGGCAGGGCGTGGATGAACTCGTCTTCTATGACATTACCGCCTCATCCGATAAAAGGGATATCATTATAGATGTGGTCGAAGGGGTGGCGAAAAATATATTCATACCCTTCTCAGTGGGGGGCGGTATTCGTTCCCTGGATAACATGCACAGGGTGCTGGCCGCCGGGGCTGAAAAAATCAGCATCAACACCGCCGCCGTCCAGGACCCCGATCTTATCTACCGGGGAGCCATGACGTTCGGCAGCCAGTGCATCGTGCTTGGAATGGACGCGAAGAAGGTGGATAAAACCCCGGCACTGCCTTCCGGGTATGAGATATATATAAATGGCGGCAGGACACCGGTGGGAATTGATGCCGTGGAATGGGCGAAAAAGGCACGGGATCTGGGTGCCGGTGAAATTTGTCTCAATTCGATTGACGCGGATGGTACGAACGCGGGATACGAGCTGACTCTGACATCTCTCATATCCGAAACCGTTTCCATCCCGGTAATAGCATCGGGAGGCGCGGGAACGCCTGAACACCTGAGGGATGTATTCCAAGACTCGGACGCCGACGCGGCGCTCATTGCCTCTATGGTCCATTACCAGCGCTACACAATAGCCCAGATAAAGGAATACCTGTCAAAAGAGGGCATCCCCGTCCGGAAATTCATCTGATCAACACATTTATCCTTCTTTACCTGATAAAACATCATTTTTTTCTTGACATATTGTTCTTATTCCTTTAATAAGGCGCCGCTTAAAAGAAACTATTAATTTATTACAAGAGGTTAACCATGGACGAGGATTCATTACTTAACCGGCATACTACTTTGGTATGCTGGGCGATATTCATTATTGGAACGATCGCGCTTGTTATTATTCCGGGAATATGCCACAACTATAACAATTTTCAGCCATCTAATAACCATTCAACATATCGGGCAGCTATCTCTCAGCGGCCGGCTGAGAAACCAGACTATCTGTTTCACTCAATTATACAAGAGGCCTCTAGTCGCTATCAGATCGACCCGGCGCTCATAAGGGCTATTATTATGGCAGAATCCAGTTATAATCCCAAGGCCATCTCGAAGAAAGGGGCGCGCGGGCTAATGCAGCTAATGCCCGCAACGGCAAAGGCCCTCGGAGTGGAAGACAGTTTTAATCCCGAGCATAATATATATGGCGGAGTAAAATATTTTAAACAACTCCTCGACAGATTCGATGGAGACACCAGTATGGCCCTCGCGGCATACAACGCCGGAAGCAGAAAGGTCAGACAGTATCAGGGGATTCCCCCATTCAAGGCCACACATTACTATATTAAAAGGGTGGTTTCATATTATGATCGCTATAAGGCGGAGATGGACAGCGTGTGATATGATTCGTTTGACCCATACATATAGCCATCCCTGTCTCTTAGGTAATTATCTTCCTCCAAAACGAGCCCGATTCTCTCATTTTTCCTGCTTCATTCGGTTTTCCTTGCACTCACAAATTCATATTAAGTATTTATGATACCTCTTAACAAACCAATGTAGTATCTTAAAAGAAAACTTTCATTGACATAAATGCGATCTTCTAAGATACTCTATTATCATTGGGTGTTTATCCTGGATCTTTTTGATTTGATCATAGTTATAAGAATCATGATTAATGAGGAGATTGATCTGTGCGAGCATATTCCAGAGAGTATAAACGAAAATTGGCCACACCCGCAGATGCTGTAGCTTTGATAAAAAATGGGGATACTCTCATCCCCGGCATGACTATTGCCGAACCACCGGCGCTTCTTTCCGCGGTTGCCGAAAGGGCGGCGGCAGGGAATTTGAGAGATATCAAGGTTTATTCTTTTAACCCTCAAAAGTATGTTACCGAAACAATCTGCAGAGCTGATCTTTGTGATGTCATTGAATCCTATTCGTGGTTTGTAAGCGGCAAGTCAAGGGGCCTGGTAACTGTCGGACTTACGCAATATGTGCCTGTTTATTTTCATCAGGTGCCAAGATTAATTCGGGAAGAGATGGCAATAGATGTCACTATTACAACGGTTTCGCCGATGGACCAGTCCGGGTTTTTCAGTTTCGGCACAAACAATGATTATACATCCGTAGCCGCCAAATCGAGCCGCACAGTCATTGTGGAGGTGAACGAAAATATGCCGCGTGTCTTTGGAAGCGGCATGATTCACATTACTGACGTTGATGTCATAGTGGAAAACCATGTTCCATTGTTTGAGATACCCCCGCCCCCGCCAAAACCCGAGGATGCGCTGATAGGTAAACATATTGCCGAGATTATTCCCGATGGAGCTGTTCTGCAACTGGGAATCGGTGGAGTTCCCAATGGTGTCACGCCGTATCTTTCAGGGCATAAAGATCTTGGAATTCATTCCGAACTTTTCGGACCCGGCATGGTGGACCTTATTGAGAAAGGAGTGATCACGGGACGCAGAAAAAATATTCACCCGGAAAAGCATGTCTATACTTCCGCATACGGTACAAAATATACGTATGATTTTATGAATAATAATCCGAGCATGGAAAGCTTCCCTTCCTCCTATGTCTTGGACCCGGCTGTTATCAGCAAAAACGACAATATGATTTCTATTAACGCGATCCTTGAGGTGGATCTCTTCGGGCAGTGCAACTCGGAATCTCTCGATCAATCTCAATTCAGTGGAGTCGGAGGACAACTTGATTTTGTGAGGGGGGCATGTAATTCCAAGGGCGGAAAATCCATCCTGGCTTATTATTCCACTGCCAAGGATGGACAAGTATCGCGCATTGTGCCCCGTCTTGGGGAAGGGACAATGGTTACCACTCCAAGAATGGATACCGACTATCTTTGTACGGAATACGGTCTTGTCAGGATACGGGGGAAATCCACCCGCGAAAGAGCACTGGCCATCATCAGTATTGCCCACCCTGATTTCAGGGACAATCTGTTGCGAGAAGCCGAGAACATGCTTCTCATATAACCGGCCCCTATCGCAAACGGTTGTTTTTCTCTAAACTCGTCCGCAACTGCGGCGACGGGCTATGTTCCAGTAAATCACGCGGCTTTTTCTTTTAGTTAAGGTATCCGGTGCCGTCTTTCCGCAACACCCCCATGAAATAGCAATCCCTTGACAGAGGGAAGTAGAAAAGGAAGTAAAATCCGTGTTTTTTCTTAGAAATCAAAGCGGTCCATGTTTAGATCTTTATCCATAACATCTAAATCGTTTTTTTCATAACCTGTTTTACATCTTCCGAAAAATTCTCTATCCAATAATAATATCTTCGAGCGAGCGTTTCGGTACGTGATGAACACCACTGTCATCTCTCCAGTAGGTTGTATCACCGGAAGGGCCAACTGCTTCTATTACCACTTCTTCCTTCGGCCTGCCGAGGGCCACAACAAGCAATATTTCACAGTTATCCGGGGTTACAAGCTTTTCCTGAAGCTCCTCACGTGTTACCGAAGCTATCATACAGCCTCCCAGCCCCTTTTCCACCGCTCCAAGAAGTATGCTCTGGGCTGCTATACCGACATCATTCTTCACATACGTGTTGTCCAGCTCCTTATCCTTCAATATGATTATATATGCCGATGGCCTCTCTCCCTCGGAAGGCCCCGGCCAATCCTTCAGAGAAGCGGCCCAGGCAAGGGTTGAAAACACAATGGCATTCCTGCCGGGATCGCAGGACAACACGTATTTCAACGGCTGTTTGTTGCCTGCCGACGCGCTCAGCCTGGCAAGATCGACAAGACCCTTCAATGTATCAAGTTCCAAGTGGAAATCCTGGTGAAAACGCCGATAGCTCCTGTTTTTTGTTATCAAATCTCTCATCATTTTCCATTCCTCCCATGGATGCTCTCCGGTTATTGCCCCGGCAAAAATTTAGAAAACCCAACTAACAGTAAAACATAACTGGGCAAGGGAGGCAAGGGATCAAAT
>CAZRUU010000005.1:10290-19325 GCA_964603235.1 uncultured Syntrophaceae bacterium
AGAAAACCCAACTAACAGTAAAACATAACTGGGCAAGGGAGGCAAGGGATCAAATATCATTTGACTAACTGCTGCTATCGTGGCAAAAAAGGGAAGATAAACCTTTCATGTTTATCAAAGAATGGGGGCTGAACATGGCGAACCCGCCACAGGATAATCTTGAAATCTATCTGTCGCCGACGAGTTTCATCGATAGTGATTCACCCGGTGTAATTAAATTTGCGGAGCAATGCACTTATAACGCAAAATCCCGGATTGATAAATCTATAAAAATCTTCTACGCCGTGCGAGATCAAATTAAATATGATCCTTACCATATCGAGCTTTCACCGGACAAGTTCAATGCCAGCAGGGTCCTGACCCAACAGACCGGATGGTGTGTGGAAAAAGCTCTCCTGCTCGCGGCAGCTGGGCGCGCGCTTGGTATCCCCAGTCGCCTGGGCTTCGCGGATATTCGCAACCACCTTGTTCCTGAATCCCTCAAAAAAACAATGAAAACAGATCTGTTTATTTTTCATGGATATACTGAAATGTTTTTGAATGACAGATGGATAAAGGCAACGCCCGCTTTTAATCTTGCCCTGTGCGAAAAATTTGATATTGTCCCGGTCGAATTCAACGGCGAAAAAGACGCGGGTTTTCACAAATTCGACAGGAAGGGAAACAAACATATAGAATATATTACTGATCACGGCAGCTTCGCCGATCTGCCCCTCGAAAGGATCGTCGCCGTATACAGAATATATTATCCTCAGTTTTTCGATGGAACCGAAACCGCGGGAGAATTAAAAAGCTGATCACGAAAGTCCGAAATTTACGAATAAAGAAAAAATAAGCGTTGTCCCGTTTTTCTTTTTGTTCGTTTCTATTTTTCGTTCTCTCGCGTTTTCATGATAAGTTTTTTTGTGAAGGGAAACACGCAATGAACACCTTGTTGCGCATATTCAAGTTCCTCTGGGTCGGTTTCTGGGTCTGCCTTGCTACAATCTCAATATTTATACCGATTGTGGCAGTTTCTCTTCTGAGCCCTACTGGAAATCTTCCCTTTATTCTTTCAAAGGTGTGGGCGTGGATAATGCTGAAGGCAACATGGGTGCGTCTTGAGAGCAGAGGCAACGATAATATCCTGCAAGGTCAGTCCTATATAATAATATCGAATCACCAATCGCATTTTGACAGCCTTGCCCTTGTAATAAAGCTTGGCATCCAGTTCCGCTGGATCACTAAAAAGGATCTTCGCAAAATACCATTCTTCGGATTTGCCCTATATAAATCGAGAAACATATTTATAGATCGCTCCGACAGGCAGAAGGCGGTAGAAAGTATCCGTGACGGGATGAAACGACTTCCCGCGGGCATCAGTGTCATGTTTTTGTCGAAGGCACAAGATCCCCCGATGGAAAGGTCCATGAATTTAAAAAGGGAGGATTCGCAACGGCTGTGGAAAGTGGCCTTCCCATCCTTCCAGTAACAGTAAACGGCAGCAGAAAGATTCTTCCAAAAAAAGCCCTCGCGTTCAACCCGGGTGTTATAGAGGTGGTCATAGTAAAGCCTGTTGTCACGGAAAACTATACTCACGACAATCTGGAAGAGCTTATGGATAAGACCCGAAACATTATCGTCTCCAATTTCAACCCCGATTATCCCGGAAAGAGCCTGTCATGAAAATATCAACAAAAGCCGCTCTTCTGTCAGGACTTGCATTCCCCGGAACAGGGCAGATGTATCTGAAACGATTCCTGAGAGGCATCACCATAATGGCTCTTACGTTTTCAGGAATTGGGGTCATTGTCTGGATGGCCACTGTCAGAGCACTTGCTATTATCGAGCAGATACAGAGTCAGTTGAATCAGGTTGATATGACTACCATATCGAATGTGGCGCTGGCCTCCTCCGCGGATCACACGTCAATATATTACAAACTCACTTTACTGTTTATTGCTTGCTGCTGGATCTTTTCTATAATAGACGCTTACAGGATAGGGAAAAAGCGGGAACGTTCAGAAAAAAATCAAGGGATTTGAGGTGCGGGTTAATGACAGATATAGAGAAATACTCATACAAAATCACAAGGAAAATACGGGTTCGTATTCCGGACGTACCTGGCGCATTTGGCCAAATGGCAACAGAGCTTGGAAAGCATGGCGCCGTGCTGGGCGACATTACAAAAGCACATCTTACTTCTCAATATATCACACGGGACATAATAATATTTTTCGACGATGAAAAACAGTTTTCAGACACAATTTCCGACCTGAAACAGCTTAAAGGTTATAAATTGATTTCCATTGAGGATGAGGTGCTTCATATACACCGCGGCGGCAAGATAGCCATAACGCCGACGGTAAAGGTAGATACGCTGAGTGACCTGAGAATGGTTTATACTCCGGGAGTGGCCCAGGTGTGCAACCACATCGTTGAACATCCTGAAGCGGCACGGGAATATACCTCCATCGGCAATTCCGCATGCATCGCCACAAATGGTTCCGCCGTGCTGGGTCTCGGCAATATCGGCGTTCTTGCGGGAATGCCCGTTATGGAGGGTAAAGCGATCATCCTGAACAAGATGGCGGGAGTAAGTTGCATGCCTCTCCTTATAGAAAGCGACAACGCGGGCAGAATCGTCGACACACTTGAAGCAGTATCAAAGACATTCAGCATTATCATGATAGAGGATATAAAGGCACCTCTCTGCTTCGAGGTCGAAGAAAGGCTACAGGAAAGAGTACCCATCCCCGTGTTCCACGATGACCAGCACGGAACAGCAACTGTTATCCTGGCCGCACTGCTGAAGGCGCTGCAGTTTATAGACAAACAAAAGGAAAACGTGAAAATAGTCATCAGCGGCGCGGGCGCGGCGGGAATGGCCACCGGAAAGATGCTCCTGGAATATGGGTTCAGGCATATAACTATCTGCGACAGAAAAGGGGCCATCTACAAGGGCAGACCGGAGCATATGAACGCATACAAAAATTCGATTTCTGAGATTACCAATAAAACCGGAGAAAAAGGTGGCTTAAAAGAAGTTATGAGGGGAAAAGATATCTTTATCGGAGTCTCATCATCAAACCTGGTCTCGAAAGATATGGTGCGCAGCATGAATAATGCCCCCATTATCTTCGCGTTAGCCAATCCTCTTCCCGAGATACACCTTGGAGACGCATTGGAAGCGGGGGCGGCGATAGCGCTGGACGGCAGAACGATAAACAATTGTCTGGTCTTTCCCGGCATTATACGCGGCACTATTGACGCCGACACCCCAAGGATCACCTATCCCATGAAATTTAGCGCCGCCGAGACCCTTGCATCTCTGGCGGGCAAACATGAGATCGTACCCGACTTTATGAATCCCGGAGTACACAAAAAGATAGCGGCCGCAGTAAGACAAGCAGCATTGTAGGGCGCTCTGAGCTTGCTTTTTTCTGTTTCAGCTTATATGTAAATACAGAACAAGAAATCAGGGCACGTGAGATCGGGGCTATTTTTTTGGTACATTGATCTACCTTATGGTTGCGTCGCCGTCAGGCCCTTTGGTGCCGCCTCAGTTTCAACGAAACGGAAAGGAATATTGAAATGAGTTGGTGGGGAAAATTGGTAGGAGGCTCGGTGGGATTTTTCTTTGGAGGTCCTCTGGGTGCAATCCTGGGTGCCGCTGTGGGACATAGTTTTGATCATGCCAAAACAGTTGCCGGCGGCGGGAGTTTCGGATCCGGAGATCCCGAACGGGTTCAGATTGCCTTTTTTACGGCAACATTCTCCGTGATGGGCCACCTCGCGAAAGCGGATGGAAGGGTTTCCGATGAGGAGATCGCCTCAGTGCGTGCTACCATGAGAAATATGCGGCTTACTCCGGAGCAGCAGCAAGCTGCTCTGAATTTGTTTAATGAAGGCAAACGTCCCGATTTTCCGCTTGATGATATCCTGGAGCAGTTCAGGCGAGAGTGTCATGGAAGGCGCAGTCTCATACGGATGTTTCTTGAGATTCTCCTAGGAACAGCAATGGCGGACGGAGAAATTCATGACTCGGAACTCTATATTCTCTATTACGTCTGCGACCATACAGGCTATCCCCGTGCGGATTTCGAGCGCATCATACAGATGATGAAGGCCGGACAGCGTGCAGAAGGTAGTACGGGCTTTGATCGGAAATATAGCACGGATGACATCCGCCTCAAGGATGCCTATGGTGTATTGGGGCTTTCCAAAAAGGCCTCTGACGATGAAGTCAAAAAATCGTATCGGCGTCTCATAACGCAGTACCACCCCGACAAGCTTGTTTCCAAAGGTCTCCCCGATGAGATGATGAAATTCGCCACTGAAAAAACCCGGGGTATCAAGGCGGCCTATGATCTAATACAAAGCTCCAGAAAACTCCATTGACAAAATGGGGCTGGGTTTCAGATGAACAAATACGCCGGGATGGAGGCTTGTCCTACCGGCCCTTCCACTCCGGTTTTCTCTTCTCCAGAAATGCGCCAACCCCTTCGCGGGCATCCTCCGTCGCGCATAATCCGGCCAAGACCTCGTCGGCATGGGTAAGCTTCTGACGGAAGGACATATCTATCACTTCATAGTAGAATTTTTTTCCTGTCCGCACCGCTATGGGGCTTTTGTCGATGAGTTTCCTGGCAAAAGCCTCTGTTTCTTCCTTCAGTTTTTCGGGTGGCACCACTTTGTTTAAAATTCCCAGGCGTTCCGCTTCTTTTGCGTCTATCATGTCTCCGCAGAGCAGCATCTCGAGCGCCTTCTTTTTAGGAAGAAAGTAGCTCAGGGGTGCGATTGGTCCGGAGCACAGGAGACCTACGTTTATCGCCGAGGTGCCGATTTTTGTTTCTTCCGATGCAATCGCAAAATCCGCTGCCGCCAGAAGGCCTGCCCCGTTTGCCACCGCGAATCCGTGGATGGAAGCAATCACCGGCTTTCCCATGGAGGCTATTGTGAGATGCATTTCGCCCATGAGTTTTATCCACGTGTGGTATTCTGAAGGTGTCTTTCCCCCAAATTCACTGACATCTATTCCCGTTGAAAAGGCCTTTCCTTCTCCCCTTACTATAACCACTTGAATTGCTTCGTCCCGTTCCATCTGTAGCAGGCATTCGTTCAATTCTTCCGCCATCTTCGTGCTGAATGTGTTAAATTGTTTTGGACGGTTGAGAGAAATAGTTCCTATCTGATTCTCTTTGGCAGTTAATATCGTTTTAAAAGACATGAATAACGTCCTCCTTTTCCCTGTTATATATATCTGATGACACTTTCTGTTCAGGTAAGTCAAACAAATTTTGAAAAACCTTGATAAGAAGACCTGATAAACAAATTCAGTTTCAGAAGTTGAGCCTCTAATTTTTCCCCGAACAAAAAATTGACAGCATCATTAAATAAGTGTAGCTTTTTTAGTGCGAGCAAACGTCTATATATATATTACCGAAGAAGGGAGTATGGAGAAATGGAGAGAAAATCAAAAGTTGCCTACAGATTTTTTGTCGCGGGACTTGCAACCCTTTTTGCCTGCGCCCCCATCTTGACAGAGAACGCTTATGCTGCTCGAAAACACCGGCCACCTGTACGTAATCGCTATGTGCACCACTATTATCATCGCCCCCATGTCAGCCCTCTCCTCCCTCTGACGTTCGCACTGGTAACCATTGCGGGGATGCACTATTATCACCACAGGGGAGTCTATTACAGGGAGATTCCCTACAAAAAATATGTAGTAACAAAACCGCCTGTCGGTGCTGTTGTTACGCAATTACCACCCGGGTACGTAACGTTCCGGCACGGGAAGATTGAATATTATTACTACGGTGATGCCTACTACAACAGGGTCCCCTCGGGATATACTGTTGTAAAGCCCCCCTACAAAGTATCTGCAGCTGATTCCATTAATAGGCATAAACCTGCTTCGCCTCTAACTGGACAAGTGAAAGTAGCAACCCATTTGTTGAATGTAAGATCAGGCCCCGGCATGAACCATCCGATAATCTTCCAGATTCCAAATGGAGCGGTTATGGAAACCCACGGAACTGCCCCGGAATGGTTATTTGTCAAGCTGCCTTCGGGAGAGTTCGGCTGGGTGATGCAAAAATTTACCGTTTCGGAGCCTGTTTTAGCTCCTGCCTCAAGACCTGTACCGGCTGAAGGATAGTAAAACAAAGAGGGAAAAACAGCGAATATCAATGGGGTCGTGTCAGTAACATCGGAAACTTTTCCATTGACGCCTGTGTATAAATAATCCATATTAGCGTGTTTGAGAACAGCGTCAGTCATGATGTCCTTGTAAAACCATAGGGAAAGAAAGCCTTCCCTGTTTGATTTTCTAATCAAGCCTGGCTTTTCTCTTCCAGACACTCCCGAAACTTCCCGTTTTTTACGGCATTACAAAAACTTTTTGCTTGTCCCAACTTGACTAAAGATGATTTCACTGCAAAATATATCTAAACAGTACGGCGGAAAATATCTCTTCAAAGATCTTTCTCTCCATATAGAAGACGGAAACAGGATTGCCTTCGTGGGTCGGAACGGAACAGGCAAATCCACGTTGATGAAGATAATGCTGGGAGAAGTCGAAGCAGACTCGGGAAAAATCATTCAATCCAGATTTAACAGCATAGGTTATCTCCCCCAGGACAGTGTGTATCACGCGGGTCAAACACTTTTCAACGAAGCGGCAACCGCCTTTGACAATCTGAACCGCCTCCATGAAAGAATCAGAGAAATAGGCGATGAAATCTCGGCCATAGCTTCTCCTCAGGAAGACAACCCCCCGAAATTACAGGATCTTATTGATGAGATGGGTCAGGCTCAGAGCATCCTGGAACACCGGGAGGGATACAATATAGAGATAAAGGTAAAGCAGATCCTTTCAGGCCTCGGATTTAACGAAAAGGACATGTCCCGAATGACAGAGGAGTTCAGCGGTGGCTGGCAGATGAGAATAGCTCTCGCCAAGCTCCTCCTCAGGGAACCGACTATTCTGCTGCTTGACGAGCCCACCAATCATCTCGATATGGAATCCCTGGAGTGGATTGAAGGATATCTTAAATCCTACAGAGGTTCCATTGTTCTGGTATCTCACGACAGCCGCTTTCTTGACAATCTCGTCGAGAGGGTGATCGAAATATCAATGGGGAAAGCTGCCGAATATACAGGCGATTACTCGTCCTGCCTGACTCAAAAGGCCCAGCGTCTCGAAATGCTGCAGTCCTCTCTCAGAAATCGGCAGCGCATGGTTGACACTACTACACGGTTTATAGAACGATTCCGGTATAAAAACACCAAGGCAAAACAGGTTCAGAGCCGCATCAGGATGCTCGAAAAATTGGAGCATATCGAGATAGATAAAGAGGAGAATTCCATATTTTTCGATTTTCCGGACCCGCCGCGTCCCGGCAGGGTGCTAATGGAAATAGAGAACCTTACAAAGTCCTACGGCAATAGTATCGTATTGGAGAAAATATCCTTCATCATAGAACGCAAGGACAAAATTGCCCTTCTAGGGGTCAACGGTTCCGGCAAGTCCACGCTCGCGCGTATTATAGCCGATGTCGACACCTTCCAGGACGGTATCAGAAAGCCGGGGCACAATGCGGTTATTTCTTACTATGCCCAGAACATAGTGGAAGAGCTGGATCCGGACAAAACCGCCCTGCAGACACTTGAAGCGGTCTCTCCCCTTAAATCACCCAGTGAATTGAGAACTCTTCTCGGCTGTTTCCTCTTTAAAGATGATGACGTATTTAAACCGGTTTCCGTCCTATCTGGAGGCGAAAAGAGCCGGCTTGCCCTCGCCAAAATGATTCTGAAACCCGCGAATTTATTGATAATGGACGAGCCGACGAATCACCTCGACGCGCAGTCAAAAGCGATCCTCCAGCGCAGTCTCAAAAGATTTTCGGGGGCATACGTAATTGTGTCCCACGACAGGGATTTTCTCGCACCGCTTATAAGCAAGGTTGCTGTCCTAAGAGACAACGACCTGAGCATATACCATGGGAATGTCGATGATTATCTGGATAAATATCACATGGAACAGAAAGAGGTCTCCTCCGGAAAAGACCTCCCGAAAAACGGGCCTCTCTTAGATATTAAAAAGAACCAGAAAAGAATTGAGGCGGAGAATAGACAGTCTCTGTATAAAAGGCTGAACCCGTTGAAGGCAGGCCTGGAAAAAATTGAGAAGGAAATAGCTGCTTATGAGAAAAAGAAACTGGAGATCGAAAACTCTTTCTCAGACCAGAATATTTATAAAGACGAGATGTTAATCCAGTCTCTCAATATTGAATACTCCCAGATCACCTCCCAGCTCGATTCCCTTTACGACAAATGGACAGAAATGGAGGAAAAGATAGGGAAGATTAAAGACGATTAAAATCAGTTGTGTTAAAATCAGTTGTAGACTTCATGAAACTTTGGAGATAGTATTACACATATAAAAATGTGTGAGGGAAATATGTTTAAAGCAAGTAATATTATGACAAAAAAGATTGTTGCCGTTTCTCCTGAAACGGAAATCACCGCAGCTGCAAAGCTAATGTTTGAGCATCATTTCAATGGACTGCCTGTAGTTGATGAGACCGGTTGTCTGTTGGGGATTATCTGTCAGGATGACCTGGTCATCCAGCAGAAAAAGATTCCTCTGCCTTCTTTTTTTACCCTTCTTGATGGTATAATTCCCCTGGTTTCTTATAAGAAGATTGAAAAAGAAGTGGAAAAAATGGTTGCAACCACGGTGGCTCAGGCCATGGCATCTAACCCTATAACCGTTGATCCGGAAACCAGCCTGGAAGATATTGCTTCCCTGATGCTAAAGCATAACGTGCATACATTGCCTGTTCTTGAACAGGACAAACTGGTTGGAATCATAGGGAAAGAAGATATTCTAAGAACCCTCTTGTCCAACGAAAAGTGAGATTGAACCAGAAAAGGCTGTACCCGTTCACGGTTTATCCCGACTCGTCGGAATTCACGGTTAAAAAACAGGTGGTAGCGCTATTCACTTCAAGGGTTGAAATGAATATCCAAAATGCTTTAATCGTTGT
>CAZRUU010000006.1:0-17805 GCA_964603235.1 uncultured Syntrophaceae bacterium
TTCAAATCCAAGAAAACACTTATATCTTGCGCGATGTCGGCAGTCACGACATGCTCAAAACCCCATAATACTGTGAACAAAAATATTAATATAGATTCGGGTAAGATTATATTTGAATGAAATGTTTTATTCTGGACGATAATATCGTGAGCAATGAACGAATCTAATTTAAAAGCTTTAAAATGTGTCATTTATTACCATGGTGCTCAATTCGGTGATTTCCCTTTTTTCTTTAAGCAGATAGAAATTGACGAAACCTTTTCACATATTGAAAT
Source organism: uncultured Syntrophaceae bacterium (assembly GCA_964603235.1). Lineage (GTDB taxonomy): Bacteria > Desulfobacterota > Syntrophia > Syntrophales > UBA2210 > UBA2210. Next base: position 276 of record CAZRUU010000006.1, read on the forward strand.
GTGGCTAAGGCAGTTATTTCAAGAAGATCTGAGTAGAATAAGATCGTTGGCAAAAACCCCTGAAATTAAAACTGTCCTTGAAAGTTTTAATAATGAAGAAGATTTTTTAAAACAATATGATAAAATAATATCAGGTTATTCCATCCTGTTTGATATCAAGGAAATGCCCTCCCTACATCTTGTTGACAAGCTTCCGGAACCTTTCAGTTGTAAAGAATGGGACGCGGTGTCTGTAGATGACCAAGACGAAAAAAAGTTTTCAATTCCCAAAGGAGTCTATTACAGAAAAGCGGTTTTAACCCACTGTTATTTCGAATTCGTAATCGCTCATGAACTTTCGCATTGGATAGTAAGCCTTCATTCAAAAAGCTACATCCCATATGTTACCTTATTTGAAGAAGGACTCTGTGATCTCTTGGGCGCTTACATTCTTAACAAACATTCTATTATCCCTATTGACGCCATCACAAACCTCTTCGCCTATAACAGGGCCCTCAAGCCCTCGGATAGCCTCTGGTATGCGTATTGGAGTTATTGTAAGGCAGCAATGAACATAGCGCTCGGAAATGGGTTTGATAAAATACTGGACATCATTAAATCAGGCCGGGGAAATATACGGGAGTTTCCTATTCAAGGCGGATCATTAAACAATGAAGACGACCACGCAAAAAGCGATATTAAAAATTTAATTTGTGCTCTGTTAAAAGCCGATATGCTTTATACCATTCCGGCCGAAGAATTTATGGTTTTAAAAACAAATTTTCAATATGCTGAGGAGCATATAAACCCAGAGAAGATGGCCAAGGATTTAAAAATATCACCGGGCCGATTAAATTCGATTCTTGCTAATTTGGCCAGCCGGGGTCTAATCGTAATTGAATCAGACAATATGATTTATCAACCAAGTGTTATTCTTTCGGATAATATAAAATATGTAAATTTATGACCCCAGCAATGGAATTAATTTCATTCTGGTCAGGTATTATAGGGGATGTGGTATCCGCCTATACCCTTATTGAAAATCATAAGGCCCAAACCTTATTAATCCTTTTATTCCTCTCAACTTCAATTCTTTTAACCTTTAGGCTGTTTAATATAAAGAGGTACATTAAAACGACCGATACCGTAATTGGTGATAAACGTATTGACGCATTAAATGTTGCCAACATAACCAAAACAGTCAACAAATCATTGAAAATCCAAGAGGCAATACACTTTATAAGGATAAATAGAAACAACCTGATTTTGAGTTTTGAATATTCAGGGTATTGTAAACACAAAAAAGGGGAAAGCGGTTTTGCCTTCAGCATCGATAGCGATGTAAACGTTCCGTTTGAAAAACTTGCATGTTATGGCTTTGACTTGTTGAGCGATCCCCGGAAAAAGCATAAGATTGTACCGCTTTTACTGGGAGCTGACGGTCTGACAAAAAGAGTTCGGGTACCTTTCAGTAATCAGCTCGCTATGGGAGATCAGTTCCGGGTTGCATTATTTTGTAAATTGCCAGGTTGTATCAAATATGGTAAAGATTATGTTACGGCTACTTTAGCTTTTAAAGATAATACGAATATCAAAAGCTTTACCGTAAAAATCGAGTTTTTAAAAGATCACCCCCGATGGGTAAGGCTTTATGATGCCACGTCCGGTGAGCCAAGGCTTATTAAAGATTTAAAGCCTATGCGTATAAAGGGCAAGGCTGTTTATTACGAGGAAAATTATAAAAATATCGAGAGTGAAAAGGCGTTCATCTATTTTTTTGAACGCTAAGGAAAAAGGAGAATTCCATGAAAACAGGAATTGGCGGTGGCGGCGGCGGCTGCGGATAAGAGTTTCTTTATAAATTAAAAACCACCTTTTATGACACCAAAAACAGTATCTATCTATGCCCGGGTATCGACGGACAGACAAGCTGTTGATATGCAGCTGGTCGAGCTCCGAGAGTACGTCAATCGATCGGGATGGACCATTCACCACGAATACATTGATCAGGGCTTCAGCGGATCCAACACCAAAAGGCCGGCCTTCACAGAAATGATGGCCGAAGCCAGAAAGAAAAAATTTGATATTCTTTTAGTGTGGAAACTTGATCGCCTGGGTCGATCCCTAAAGGATTTGATCAATACATTAGACGAGCTCGGTGTCTTGGGTATTGATTTTATCTCTTACGAGAATCAACTTGACACCTCTACACCAACCGGTAAGCTGGTCTTTCATGTAATTGGTGCCGTGGCGGAATTTGAAAAGGATATTATCGGGGAACGGGTCAAGGCAGGATTAGAAAACGCCAAGCGGAAGGGTAAGCGCCTGGGCAGGCCCCCGGTCCCCGATGATGTTTTTGAAAAAGCAAAAACCCTCCGGAAAGAAGGGTTATCGTATCGAAAGATAGGGAAGCGGTTGGGTGTTGATGAAGGGACGATTAGAAAAAGAATGAAAGAAAAGCAACTTAAGCATTTATGATTTGTATTCCCTCTCAGGGTGGGGAAGAGGGAAAGGGTAAGCGGAGCGGATGCGGAGCGAGCCCAAGGGAGATGGGGTGCCAAACAAATTTTAAATTCTTAAGGGCAAGGGAGTCAATGCTCCCCTGCCCTTTCCATAACTGACACTCAATCAAATCAGTATTTCTTTGCTTCTTCCTCTGCTTCCTTGCCCGCCTTGTCCATCTTCGCCGTCATAATCCCATTTTCGTAGGATTCCAGAACTGAACGCTTGACAAAGTTAATCAGGTCCTTCTTTTTCTCTTCATTGAAATCAGCCAATCTTTGTTCAAGCTCCTTCTCTAAATCTATGATGTAACCCATAGTTTTATGTCCTTCAGACTAAATTATCTTTTTCGCTTTCATTGATAACCATCTCTTTTCGGTGAAAATGATATGGTCATAAAGCTCAATGCCAAGAATTTCACCAGCCTTCTTTAATCTTTGCGTAACCTCTATATCGTCTTGAGATGGCTCAACCTCACTGCTTGTATGATTGTGTAATACAATTATCCCTGTCGCTGAACTCTTCAATGCGGGTCGAAAAGTTTCCCGCGGATGCACCAAACAAGCGTTAAGAATTCCCAAACCGATTAATTCTGTTGTTGTTATCTTTGTTTCCGAGTTGAAATAAATCCCGATAAAATGTTCTTTTCCCCAATCGGTTATCAATGAACGGGCGATTTTCACAGCTTGGATTGGTTGATTGATAATATAGCCCATAGGTTTGATTCCTTTCTCCCTCCTAAGTGAGCTCGACCTTTATTTATCTCACCTAAAAAATAAATAGGCCAGCGGGGTCCCCAGCCTGTCAAGGTGGAATCCCGCTTTAGCGGGAGGATTTCTTTATTGCTTCTCGATAGAGACCTTTACAGGCTGGGGTGCTGGGTACAATGAAAAGAGTGAGATAAATAAAATCATAATGAATCTGCGAACTGGCTAAGAAGAGAATAATTTGTTTGGCTGGGGTTAATGGGGGAATCATCATTGAAAGGAAAGCCCCGTTCGTCGTGTAGGCGAACGGGGCTTTTTTGTCTTAGCTGGCAAAGCTTAAGACAAAATTCCTTTGAGTGATGATGGGGGTTAGCGGGCTCAAGCTCAGGCCAAAAGGACAGAGGTTGAGGGGGGTAAATATGTCCGTATCTCTTGTGCCCCTTTACAGCTATTCACTTGTAAGTTATTGTTATCATAGGATGATTTTGATCTTTAACAATACGAATAAGGAGGGAATACTATGTACAGCCCAAAAATTGAGGAAAAGTTTGTTCCAATTCTTTACCGGATAGCCAAGGAAAAGGAAGTTCCAATGACCCGAGTAGTCAACCAAATCATCGGAGATTATTTGACTAATCACCTTAAGGGGAACCAATGGGAAAGAAGCAATTTAAAAGCAGATGATGAAAACGTCATCACACCTTGTTCCTAAAAATCATTGTTAAATAATAGGAGGTTAAAATGTATGCTAAATCTAAAGAGGTTTTGAGAAGTATTATTGAAAGATTTAAGACAGGCGATATTCCCCAGGCAATAGCCTATAGCGTCCTCCCCATTCCTAATATTCCCGCTTCTAAATGGTCTTTGTTCAACCGGACTCTGATGTTTTTTGAAGGCACTCAAGACGCAAGAGGTTTCAAACAATGGATGGCGGCCAACCGATATGTCAAAAAAGGATCTAAGGCACTCTATATCCTCGGGCCACATTTTAAAAAACTTAATAATGACGAGGATGAAGAAAAATTAGCTTTGGTCGGATTCTTTTCAATTCCTGTTTTTCGTGTTGAGGATACTGAAGGCGCTCCGCTTGATTATCAAAAGATTGAGCCTTTGGAACTACCACTTATTGAAATTGCTGAACAATGGAATATATCTGTTAAGGCAATTCCCGGCAATTATTTCTATTATGGTTACTATTCCGATCAAAAAAAAGAGATTGCTTTGGCAACCAAAGACGAGTCGGTTTTCTTCCATGAGCTTTCTCACGCTGCCCATGCCAAAATTAAGGGTAACCTTAACCCCGGCCAGGATTGGAAACAGGAAATTGTCGCCGAACTGTCAGCCGCCGCCCTTTCCCAACTGGTCGGTAAAAGAGCTGATGACTATCTCGGCAACAACTATCGCTACATTGAAACCTACGCCAAGAAAGCCAAGCTCTCTGCCTTAAAGGCCTGCCTTGAGGTAATGAGCGATGTTGAAATGGTTCTTAACAAGATCCTGTGCCTAAAAACTCAAGGTGATTTAATTGAGATCCCTGGCTATACTTAGAAAGGAAAAAATAAAAATGGCTCCTAAAAAAATAAAAAATGATTGGGTTGATTTCAAGGAGATTAAATCAAGGGTCGGGCTAAAGGATATTTTAGCTCATTATGGATTGTTGGAAGGCCTGAAGCAGAAAAACGATGAGCTGTCTGGCCCCTGTCCTTTTCATAAAGAGACCAAAGGATCTTTCTGCGCCAATCTTGCTAAAAATGCCTTTAATTGCTTTGGCTGCAAGGCCCACGGCAATATTCTGAATTTTGTCAGCTTAAAAGAGGGGGTTGATATAAGAAAGGCCGCTTTATTGATACAACAGTGGTTTGAAATCAGCCCTGAGGGCGCCCAGGAACGCGCAAGAGAGGGGGAAACAGTTAAGAAGGGAGAACCCCCCTCGGAACTTAAAAAAGAGGGGAATGAGGGCGTTTCAGAAGAAATGAGCCTGGTTAATCCGCCTTTGGCTTTCTCTTTAAAAAATCTGGATACCGAACACCCTTATTTGTTTGAACGGGACCTTACCGAAGAGACCATTGAGGAATTTAGAATCGGCTACTGCTCCCGGGGATTATTTAAAGATTGGGTCGTTATTCCGGTCCATAATGAAAACGGGGAACTTGTCGCTTACGCTGGCCGGTGGCCAAGCGAAGATCCTCCAGAGGGAAAGTATAAACTACCGCCTCAGTTTCAAAAGTCTCTGATTGTCTTTAACCTTCATCGGGCCAAAGAACTGGCCAGGGGAAACGGATTGGTCCTGGTCGAGGATTTCTTTGACTGCTTTAAGCTATGGCAGGCCGGGTTAAAGAATGTGGTTGCTTTGATGGGAACCTCTATGAGCCCGGAGCAGGAAGAGTTGATCGTTCAGAGTGTTGGAAAAAATGGCCGAGTTGTCTTGTTGTTTGATGGAGATAAATCGGGCCACGATTGCACTGACCAAGCAATGGCCAGGCTGGGATCTCGCGTCTTTGTCAAAGCAATCAGACTAGACGACGGAGTTCAGCCGGACAAACTAACAAAGGAGGACATCAATAACCTTTTGGGTTAAATAAAAAAGGACATCGAAACACGATGTCCTTTTTCCTATGGGTTACAAACAGATTATTCCGAAAACCCTTAAAGGTATGTGAAAAAACCAAACTTAAAGTTTAGACAAGCCACTCCGCTCTACGCGGAGTTGAAAACTATAAGTTCTTGGTTTTTTGTTTTCTATGCTCCCCCCCTTAAAAAACGGCTCTCATATCGCCACGAGAATCGCATTTCTTCAAGCAGGTGAGGGTAAAGTATAGGCAATATAGTAGGGGTTCAATCATTCGGACACAAAACCGGCCCTTATCCAAATTAAAACCATAATGCTAATCGGGTCCACAATGATTTTAATCAAGACTCTTTGACCCGCAAAAGGACTTGCTCATTACTGCACGTCCTATTCTTGGCCCTTGTCTGAGGCCATAAAATAGGACTTCGGTCCTGCTTTGAATGAGTGGATAATTATAAGGTAGCCGGTTTAATTTATTTTACCATTGTAATAGATTAAAAGGAAGTCACGGGAAGTATTTCTTCCTTACTCTTTAAAATTACCTTCACCTGCGGTATGCAGGACTGCAAATACAAGTCTTCACATAAGCTGATCGGGCCAGATCATTGAATCCGGATTGAAACACGCAAAGGCGGGACATCTCATTCCAAGTCCCTGCTAAACCCAGATGTCTTTCTGAAAGCGATGGATTCAAGAGCAAAGGGAGAGTAGTGGATTTCTTTCTGGTGGCGGCGGCGGGAGTCGAACCCGAGAACGGCAATCTATGTTACTGTATATATTATCATTTAATATTTGCTGGTAAAAATATGGTAAAAAACATTTGTAGGTCTTGCTATAGTTCAAAGGTGACAACAGGATTTGAGCCTGACGACACTTAATGATATCAAATACTTACAAGGGGGGGGTCACACCACTTTACACCTTGATGGACGTTGATAATTTTTCCCATGAAGGCGAGCACACTTAAACATTTTAGATTTGTTTCTGTAAACGTAAATGAGAAAGCTAATGCCCATAATTAAATGATATTACTTTCTGATTGAGACTTTTACGTCTTCAAGTCTTTTTTCAAGACTATCAATTCTATAACGATTCTCATTTATTTTAATATCTTGAGCATGATTTTCTTGTCCTTGTTGCTTAGTATCACTTTTTATTGAAGAAATGTTCTCTTTTTGTACTGCAAGGCCTACATCAATTTTAGCTAATTCGAGTTTAGAATCGTACATTAAAAAAACTAAGGTTAGAGCAATTAATCCGATAACATAATTTAACCAGTTCTCGGAAAAGTACTCCATAACATGCTGTTTTGTATTAATACTCCTTTTTCGTTTTAAAGTCGGCACAGTCAGATCTTCACCAGGTTCATCTGACTCAGCAAACCCCAATGTCTCGTCCACAGTTGGCTCATAATCTAACCATTTAATATAAGTCAGATAATTTCGTTTTTCCTGTTTTGATTTTCCAACATGAGCCGTTCTTCTATTCATTATCAACCTCAATATAGTTTTTATTAAGCCAAGGCAGATATTGTTTATTATTGAAAGACTCAGCTTCGCTAATGAATGGGGAGAAGTTTATCTCTAAAGCAGTTGGCAGGAAAGGATCGTAAATCTTTTGAAAGTCAACAGACATGAATATTTCATCTGCATCTGATTTTTTTATAATATTAAAAATTGCATTTTCGTGATCAGCAACGCCCTTTTTTATCATCCCTTCATTAGAAGGCATCTTTTTTGAAAAACGAAGATTGATATCATTCACACCTTCAAGGGTCTGGCCAATAGTTTTGTCAATGAATACTTTTGCAAGATCTCGTTCTTGGAAAAGATAACGTCGAATATATCCAATTCGAACAATTTCTCTTATAGCAAATGACCGCATAATACCTTTAATAATGTCAGATTCAAACTTACTTAATATATTTAAGTGATCTTGCATCTTGAAGGTAGCTGAATCACTAAACTGAAGTTCAAGAATAATATTTGAATTGTCAATAAGAAGACGATCGTTTGTTTTCTCATTAACAAGAGTGCGTCTCCCTATATTACTTCTAACAAGGGGAAATACAGACGGATTAAAAAACGATTTATTAGAATACAGTATTTGATCAACCATACGACCGAGTTGATCTTCGATAGAAAAGTTAGCTCGAAATCGAATTCCAATTGCGATTCCAATCAAATAATCATCCAAGTTTTTAATCATAAGCCCAACACCTCTTTTGTTTTTAAATATATAAAATACGTTCAAGATCAGCAGAATACGCTAACCGATTAACTCCATTAATCGGCACCTTGTCAAGGGATATTACGGTGAGACTTTCAAGGGGTAATCCTCGGTTTCTCGTGGAGTTCTTCCTGTAACCGTTAGCGCCTTGCTGATAGACCCCCCATAGAAGGCTCATAGGTCAGCCCGAATACGGTATCCATCATCCAGCGCTTGAATCCCTCGTTGTCCATGAATTGCTTGAAGAGCTCGGTATCGTCCTTCATCACGGCCGTCATCACGCGTTTCAAGGCCTTGTCATGCTCTATACGGGCATTCTGTTTGTCGGAGTTCTGCTGGGCGTTCCGGTATGCGCTGTCGGCCGCTACCCGGGCCGGAATCTCCTCGGTGATGAGCCGGTGCACCCGGTCAGCGTCATCCCAGGGGATGTTGCCGAACTGATCGTTGAACGTCCTGATGATGTTCGAGAGCCGATCAAGCTCCGGTTCGGCCTTGTGTCCTCCCCCAGCCGTTGGCACGGACTCGATCTCGGCGTCTTCATCAGGCAGAAGAATCTTCATCGCTGATCGCTTCTCTACCCTGTAGCTGTCCATGTCTATGGATTCGAGGATGCCCTTGGAGAGGTCTTCCTCCACAGGCGCGGGTAGCTTTGAAACAAGGAAGTTCAGAAAGGTTGAGTGCTTCTCCCACTCGGCATTGTTGTAGGGCAGCACTGATGAGAGGAACCCGTAGGTCCGGGTGAAGGTCTTGGCCTTGCCCTTAAAATCCACCTGACCGTCCTCGTCAAGCTCTGCCTTGTAGACCCCCACGCAGGCGTCGAGAATCGGGTCGAGCTGATCGCGGTCAGCGCCGCCAAGATACCGCTCCACAAAATCGTCGATCTGCTCAGGTGTATAAACCTGATAGCCGTCGAGTTCCACCTGCAGGTCATGCAGCTTGTCGGGGTCGGTTTCCTCGGCCAGTATCGTTGTGCGGTAGTAATCGGAGAACGCCTCCTTAATCGTGTCGATGTCGTTCATGAAATCGAGCACGAAAACGTCATGCTTCTTCGGGTGGGCGCGGTTGAGACGCGAGAGCGTCTGTACTGCCTTGATGCCCGAGAGGATCTTGTCCACGTACATCGTGTGTAGCAAAGGCTCATCGTAGCCCGTCTGGAACTTGTCGGCGCAGACCAGAAAGCGATAAGGGTCTACCTGGATCTTGTTGACTATTTGGCCCGATGGAAAACCATTCATAGAGGCTTCACTCACCTTCGCGCCGCCGTAGTCATGCTCGCCGGAGAAAGCAATGATTGCTTTGTATGGGCTCTTGCGCTCGGCCAAGTAGTCGAGGATGGCATGGTAGTACTGGATCGCCCGTTCGATGCCGCTGGTGACTACCATCGCACGCGCCTGTCCACCAATCTTGCCCGGCGCCAGCACATTTTCGTGGAAATGGTCCACCATGATTTCGGCCTTCAGCCTGATCGCGTACTCGTGGCCCTCGACGTAGCGGCGGAGCTTCTTCTTCGCTTTTTTGGTATCGAAATCCGGGTCGTCCTCCACCGTCTTGGCGAGCTTATAATAGCTCTCCACCGGCGTATAGTGCTTGAGCACATCGAGGATGAAGCCCTCCTGGATCGCCTGTTTCATGGTGTAGCTGTGGAAGGGCAGGTGTTTGACCTTCCCGTCCACCTGCGGGGCAGGCGCCCCGAAGATTTCGAGCGTTTTATTCTTGGGCGTAGCGGTGAAGGCAAAGTAGCTGGCGTTGGGTAGGAGCTTGTGAGCCTCCATCAACCGGTTGATCTTATCCTCGAAAGTTTCGTCCTCTATCTCCTCACCCGCCTCCGAGAGCGCCTGCGACATGGCTGCTGCGGTGCGGCCGCCCTGGCTTGAATGCGCCTCGTCGATGATGATGGCGAAACTGTTGCCCCTGTGACTGCTACCCAACACATCGAGTACGAAGGGGAACGTCTGCACCGTGCTGATGATGATCTTCTTTCCAGATTCCAAATATTCTTTCAGCTGTTTTGTCTTGGATTTTCCTTCGCCCTCCTTGACAGCGCCTATTGTCGACCCCACCTGGGCGTACTGCTTGATCGTGTCGCGGATCTGCTTATCGAGGATGCGGCGGTCGGTTACGACGATGATCGAGTCGAAGACCGATTTGTCGTCCTTCCTAAGCCCGATAAACTGATGCGCCAGCCAAGCGATGGAGTTCGACTTGCCGCTGCCTGCCGAGTGCTGGATCAGGTAGCACTCTCCCGCCCCCTTTGTACCGGCGTCAGCCAAGAGTTTCTGAACCACGTCGAGCTGATGATAGCGCGGCCAGATCTGGGTCTTCCTCTTGCGTCCGGTCTTCTCGTCCTTCGATTCGACGATCTGGGCGTAGTTCTCAAGAATGTTGGTCAGGCTCTCCCGAGTTAGCACTCGCTTCCACAGGTAGTCGGTCTTGATGCCCTCGGGGTTTGGCGGGTTGCCCGCACTGTCGTTCCAGCCGAGGTTGAAGGGCAGAAACCACGACGCCTTGCCCTTCAAGTGCGTGCAGAATTTCACCTCGTGGTCGTCCACCGCGAAGTGCACCACGCAGCGGCCGAACTCGAAGAGTTTCTCGCGCGGGTTGCGGTCCTTTTTGTACTGCCACACCGCGTCCTCGACCGTCTGCTTGGTGAGACTGTTCTTCAACTCGAAGGTCGCCACCGGTAGGCCGTTGATGAAGAGCCCCAAATCAAGTGCAAGCTGTGTCTCATCGCGGCTATATCTTAGTTGTCGCGTGACCGAGAAGTGATTGGCTTCGTACAGCGTCCTGGCCTTTTCATTGCCCGCCGACGGCGTGCCGTAGAAGAGGTCCAGGTCGTGCGCCCCATGCTTGAGGCCGTGGCGAAGCACGTCGATTGTGCCACGCTTGGTGACCTCACCCTGCAGTCGGGCAAGGAACTTGCGCCGTGTCGGGCCGTCTTCATCCAAAGCCAGCGCCTCTGCCCCCTCTGGCTGGGTCTCGCGCAGGAAGGCGGAGAGCTGTACCAAGTCCACACAGTACTCTCGGTCGTAGTCGTTCGGATCACCGCCGATCCAGCCTGTGCCCCCGTGGGTCAGGATGGTATAATGCACATCGTCAGGCTGCGGCGGATCGCAGGGGTGGCCGGTGAGCGCCGTGCAGATAAGTCTCTCAAGACCTCGTTCGGTTGTGTCGGTTTTCATGCCTCGGCCTCCGCTGTTGGCTTGTCATAGGGTATATCCACTGTTCAAATAAGCAGGATGAACGATTGACCATGTAACGTCCATGACTTATCCCAGACCGTCTCAGGGAACAATGGCCTGCTGTGGGCTTTGACGTGTGTTTCCCATTCGGCATGGTTCGCATAGGGTTTCTGTGTTTTGTCCCGACGCATCTCTTTGGCATTGAGGAAGCCGAGGTAGACGAGGATTACGGGAAAGCCCAGTTCGGTCAGTTTCCATGACCATGCGAAACGATTCGCCATCTGGTAGTTCCTATCGCGAGAAAGCGACCAGTCCATCCCTGTTTCTTTGGTCAAATCCAGGGCTGCACCTTTGATACACTCTCCAATACGGTCGTGATTGCTTCGGCTGTTGGCAGTCGCTCTTGTGGCGAGGCGCTTGCCTGTTTCCGCGTCGTTCAGTTCTTTCGAGTGCGCCTTCGCCTCGACGAGCAACAATCCTGGTCTACTCCCGCCGTTCCCTGTCACGATGCAGGTGCTGGCGATGTCGAAATTAGGGGTTTTCGGTCTGCTACTGATGACAGCCAACCACCAGTCTCGAAGCTGCCTCCCGATTTTCTCATCCAAAAGTCGAGGAGCTTTGTGCAGCTCGGCTTCCTCTGTGTTTTCAAAGCCTTCGGGCATCCAGTGATCTCTTGCAGAAACGTACCCCCACGGTCCGATGAGTCTGGTAAGCCGAACGGCGACTTGCTCGGCTGAACCATGCGTCAGCCAATGGCAACGGGGTTTGCTTCCCTTACGCTGTTTGGGGCCGAGCTTCATCAAAAGGTCCGTCATGCTTCGGCCTCCTCGGGAACGGCGTCGAGGTCGTCTACCATCTCGCCATCATTATCGGTAAGGTCATAGACTTCGTCTAACGGTTCTGGCTCGGCGGGTTCTTTGGGCAGACGTGCCGCCGCCTCGCGCACATTGAGCTTGCCGGTGACCACATCGGCAATCAGGCGGGTGCGGTATTCACGGAGGAGTTCAATCTCCCTTTGCGCGACCTGTACAGACTCTTCATATGGACGTAATGCTTTGTCAAGAAATGAGGTAATCTCATCCTGTTCGTCCAAGGATGGATACCAGACCAGTGCTTTTCCGAGGGCATCTCTGTTAATTTTAGGCATTGCAACACGCAATGAGCAATCTACTGTGTACTTCGTAAACGGTTCAGACAACAGCACATGCAACAAGAACATGGGATGCAACTCGGATTTTTTAACAGTGATTGGATACATGTCAGCACTGCAAAGGCATTGTTTTGTTGCAATAGCGGCCTTACGAAGGTTGGGGCGAATCTTGCTGTAAATAATCTGTCGAGGCTCCACTTTATACTTGCCGCTGTCAGCACCTTGTTCATTTGCGGTCTCCTCATGAGTAATGCAGCCAGTCCCGCTCTCGATGTGATTGGGAGCTACTAAAACCAGATCTCGGTACTCCGGCTGGCGCGGGTCAATTTGCCCGCTCGTAATCTGTGTTACGAACTTGAATCTCTTCAGCTTCCAATGTTCAGGGATATCGCCGAGCCACTCGACGCCGGAGGGTTTGAGTGGAACGTCAGGGTCGAGGCCACGGGTGACGGCGCTATGGATGATAGCCTGTTTTTGCTCCTCCAGCAGCCTGATCAGCTTCTGCTTGGCCCGTATGTATCGCCGCACCCGCTGGTCCCAATGATCCAGGAAGCGAACAATTGACGCTTGTTCGGGGAGAGGAGGAAGGCACTCGTAGATCATTTTGAAGTGTTCAGGGCGCAGACTCCACATGTCAGAGGTAATACCGTACGACCAACGCTCTGCCTCCTTCGCGAAAGCGGGTGTCCTTAATAGGTAATGGAAATAGCGCGAGTCTCCTCCAGGCCGGGGGCGTTCCACAACATACGCCGGACTGATGATACCCCGGTAATCGGAAACTCCAACTGCACCCTGCCAAGCTCGCATCTTGTTGTAGGCAATGTCGCTGGGCTGGACGAGCTTGTACTTGGACCTGTCCATATTTGAGCTGTCCTTCTTCGAAGTGTCTTCCAATAGGGCTGCTTGCCGGATAATGCCCTTTCTGATCGTAACGGACAGCATCTGTTCATCCGGGCAATCACGATCCTTGATTTCATGGAAGAGGGCCCGATTCGGCACCACCTCCCAATGCTCCGGCACGTCTCCCAGCCACGGCACGCCTGAATCCTTCATCGCTGGATAGGGTTTCAGGTCGGCGATCATTCATCCACCTCTCGCAGTAGGTCTGCCGGGTTCCAGATCTGTTCAGCAAGCTGACAATAAAGCATGCCGCGTTCCTCCAAATCAGCCTTTTTGAAATGCTCATGCGCCCTGAACGGCAAGCCGCTTTCTTCCCTGAAGCGCAGGAAACCGGGATTGTGCTCATAGCATTGCCGATGCAGTGAACGGGCCAACATGTTTTGAGTGTTATAATGTGGCAATTTATCCTCATAGGTAAGATCGCCGTAACTGGCGTTGAAACTTTTGGGGAGAAGCAATAGGCCTCCAATGCGGTTTCGATATTCAGCAAAGTCGGCGGGGTGGCTAAATTCGTCTGTATGCCGCTCCGGATGATCTGCCCAGATATGCTCCACCTCGTAACGCCCCCTGCCTTCCCTTACATAATCGAGATAGCGCGAGGGTTGTCCAGACTGCACCTCGACATAGTCGGTGAGACGAGCGAGCAGACGGTGGATGGCATAGCGGTTCTGCTGATGGACACGAAGCCGCTCATTGCTGGCAAAAGTTTCCTCTGTCTTGGTGAGAGTATCGTGGAGTTTGTGCGCCAGCGAACCGAGATCAAGACCTCGGATGTCGCGCATGACGATGAACATGGCATACTGCATAGTCGAGTAGGCAATGCTACGGAAGTTCCAGATTCGCCATGCAAGCAGGATATCCAAAAAGCGCCCGACGAGACGTATCTTCTTGAGCACGACAGCATCTGTATCATCGGGCTTAAGGGGTGCGAGCATCAGCATGTATTGCAGAGTAAATCCATACTGGGCGTTATAGAGAACATGCTCCAACTTATTGATGAGATCCTGCGAGGCTTCGACAAGGCGCAGATACTGACGGCTGTAGAAATAGAAGTCACGATCAATGAAACGGTAGAAGTCATCACTGTTTTTGAGGCCTATAGAGTCTGCTGTGTCTCGAAGCCACCGATGAAACTCCGTACCAATGCGGTCAAAGTCCTCGGCGCGGGCGTCTCTCTTGCGTTCGCGGATCTTGGTGGCGTACTGGCTGCGCAGCCACGCTTTAAAGTAGTCGGGCTCCACCTCTTTGCCAACCTCATTGAGTTCACGGATGCGCTCGCGCCAACGGTTGTTGATAGTTGCGCGTTTAGCACTGTCCTCAATGTTGGCCAACAGATATCCCTTAAGCATGTCGGTAGGACTTAGCGACAGACCCCGGTCATTCATTGTCTCGAAGATCATATAGGCGTCGTCATCGGAAAAGGCGGTAATCTCAACCAGGTGCACATTCTCAAGAAGCCAGTCAATAAAATAAGGCAGTGCATGATTGTGCAACTCCTCGGGGAAGGTCTCCTCAAGATCGTGGTAACGCTGGTAGAGGTTCTGAATCGATTCGGACCCCCCATTCGGGTCAAAGGCTTGGTTCTCATATAAAGCCTGCATGCAGGCCTCACGCTCTTCAACATTGAGATTGAACGACTTCTGTCCGTATTTTTCCGAGACGATCAACTCATCTAAATTTACCTGATCAGCTCGGTCTTTTTGGAGTGTGCGCAGTAGCATAATAAGTAGCGTCAGGCTGGTCAACCGTTGCTGACCATCCACAATATAGCTTGCATTGTCCTTCTTGCTAATAATGATGGAACCGAGGAAATAGTGAGGATAGTCAGCTACCTTCGTACGATCATGGGCTGGGTCGTATTCATAAAGGAACTTACCGGTAAGATCGTCGACCAATTCGCGAACCTGCTTGTCGCGCCACTTATACTCACGCTGATAGTAGTCAATCGAGTACTTTACGCCCTTGAGCGATTCGCGGACAGTCTTGGCTTTGCCGAGGATTTCTCTCATTTCTTACCTCCGATAATCTCGCCGAGCAACCCCTCGGTCTCCTTTTCCAAAGCCAGTATGTCGGCTCGGATTTTTTCCAGTGTACGCATGGGTTGGGGCTTGTAGAAGTAGCGGGTGAAGCTGATTTCGTAGCCGGTCTTGACGCTGTCCGGGACGTACCAGGCATCGTCAATATGTGGCAGAACTTCGCGCCTCAGGAAGGCCTCGATGCCGCCCTCCTCCATAAGCGGAATCTGCTCGGCGTCTCGCAGGTCTGTATCAGGTTCATACTCAACCACGGCGGGCTTGCCATCGATGGGAGTCTCGAAGAGGCCGCGCAGCGGGTCGGGCATCGTTTCCTTTCTGTGGATCTTCTTGATAATCGGTGGGGCGTCCTCGGAACGCTCAGAGTTTTCCTTAAGCTGCTTGATCTCGGCGGCCTTGTACGCGCGATTCTGATCGGCGCCAACCAGCCGAAGAGGTCGCTCAACGGTCACCTTCCAGTAGCCGAAGGCAGCATTGTCGAAGATTTTTGATTGCTCGGTCTCCTCGAAGGCGAGGAAGGTATCACAAATGCGGGCGATGTTGGCCTCGCCCAACTCACAGTTCTTCTTACCAAGGTTCTTGCGCAGGGGCTTATACCACTGCGTGGCGTCAATCAGTTGGACCTTGCCGTGTCGGTGTTCTGGTTTGCGATTGCTGAGCACCCAGATGTAGGTGGCGATTCCGGTGTTGTAGAACATGTTGAGCGGTAGGGCGACGATAGCCTCCAGCCAGTCGTTCTCGATAATCCAGCGGCGGATGTTGCTCTCACCTTGACCAGCGTCACCGGTAAAAAGTGAGCTACCGTTATGCACCTCGGCGATACGGCTGCCAAGCGTGGTGTCCTTCTTCATCTTCGAGAGCATGTTGGCAAGGAACAGCATCTGCCCGTCGCTCGAACGGGTGACCAGAGAGTATTCGGGGTCGCCCGCGTGCTCGATCATGAAGCGTGGGTCCCTCATGTCTTTCTTGCCACCCATGCGTTCCAGGTCACTCTTCCAGCTCTTGCCGTAGGGTGGATTGGAGAGCATGAAATCGAACTCGCGAGACGGGAACGCGTCGTTGGAAAGCGTCGAGTGCGCAGGGCCACCGATGATGTTGTCCGCCGCGTCGCCCTCGCCCTTGAGCAAGAGATCGGCCTTGCAGATGGCGTAGGTCTCGGCGTTGATTTCCTGGCCGTAGAGATGAGTGGTAACCTGCTTCCCATGCGTTGTGGCCAACTGATGGAGTGTCTCCTCGGCCACGGTCAGCATGCCCCCTGTTCCACAGGCACCATCGTAAATCAAGAAAGGAGCCGACTTAATATCGTCAGCCACCGACAGGAAAATCAGCTTTGCCATCAGCTTGACTGCGTCGCGCGGGGTCCAGTGCTCGCCCGCCTCTTCGTTGTTCTCCTCGTTGAATCGGCGCACCAGCTCCTCGAAGATCGTGCCCATGCCGTGGTTGTCGAGACCGGGATGTCTGACTGAACCTTGGCTGTTCAGCACAGGGTCGGGGCTCAGGTTGATGTCGGGCGAGGTCAGCTTGTCGACCAGCGTGCTCAGCGCGTCGGCCTTGGAGAGTCGCGGGATCTGGTTGCGGAACTCAAAGTTTTCGAGGATGTCCTGCACGTTTGGTGAAAACCCGTCGAGGTAGGCCTCGAAGTCTGCCTTGAGCTGCTGCTGGCTGGCGCGCGCCTTGAGATCACGCATGGTGAACTTCGACGTATTGTAGAAGGCCTGAGCTGCGGCCTGACGCAGGGCCTGATCCTGATGGACAATCCCCGCCTTGTCGAGAGAGGTCTTCATGTCGAGGACGGCCTGCTTGGTCGGCTCAAGCACCGCATCGAGGCGACGGAGAACGGTCATTGGCAAAATAACATCACGGTACTTGCCGCGAACGTAAAGGTCTCGTAGAACATCATCTGCAATGCCCCATATGTAGCTTGCGATCCAGTTGAGTTGAGATTGTCCCATGTGTCTCCTTCGTGGATGGTATCCTTATAAAAATGAAACCCAGCAAAAAGCTGAATAAAAAAACCCTGCTTCTCTCCTCGAAAAACAGGGCTAATAGATTCAAACCATCTTCACTCCTTCATCACAATTGGTTAAAGCATGGTAGGGAAGAAAGAAAATATAAGAAAACTAATCCTTGACTAGCTCCGTTAAGTGAAACTGTCAAGGAGTTTTAAGGATATTCAATGTTTCAATCGATAATCACTGAATTTATGATGTAAGGCTCCTGAGACTTTGTAGGTGTACACATTCACTCTAAAATGCTGTGCCGAGAATCATCTGCCGGGGTTT